>JBFFWJ010000160.1:0-7231 GCA_041570315.1 Longimicrobiales bacterium
ACGTGTCGGCCGTGACCCGCCGCTTCTGGCGCCGCGAGACCGATCTGATCCTGCGCAACCTCGAGCGCTACCTGGCCGGCGCCCCGGTCGAGGAATGGGAGAACGTCGTGGACAAGGAGGCCGGGTACTGAGGCGAGGATCCCCGTCTGGGCGCTCAGCCACCCTTGACCTCCTCCCACAGCGCGTCGAGCGCCTCCAGCCCGGCGCTGGCGACGTCGATGCCGCGGTCGACGGCGAGCCTCTCGAGCCGCTCGAAGCGGCTCCGGAACTTCGCGTTCGCGCGGGCCAGCGCCGTCGTCGGATGGCTACCGGCGAGCCGCGCGAGGTTCACGGCCGCGAAGAGCAGGTCCCCGAGCTCCTCCTCCACGTCGGCCGGGCGGCGGCCGTCGAGCGCGTCGCGGGTCTCCTCGAGCTCCTCGGCCACCTTGTCCAGCGCCCCCCTGTGGTCCTCCCAGTCGAAGCCCACGCCCGCGACCCGCTCCTGGATCCTGTACGCCTTCGTCAGCGGGTCGAGGCCCTTGGCGAGCCCCGCGAGCACCGAGCTTCCCTCCGCACGCTCGGAGGCTTTGAGCGCCTCCCAAGCCTGGCGCTCCCCGTTGCCGAACAGGTGGGGGTGGCGTGCGATCATCTTGGCCTCGAGGCGGGCGTAGACCGAAGCGGCATCGAGCGTGCCGTCCTCCTCGGCGACCACGATCTGGAAGGCCAGGTTGAGGAGCAGATCCCCCAGCTCGCCCTCGAGGTCGGCGCCCGAGCCCTCGCGGATCGCGTCGACCACCTCGTGGGTCTCCTCCAGGAGGTGCGGGATGAGCGACTCGGCGGTCTGCTCGCGGTCCCAAGGGCACTCCCTGCGAAGGTACCGGACCAGGGCGAGGGCACGGTCGAGGGTGCCGGGGCCCGGGAAGCGGTGGCCGTCGGCCTCGGAGCGGTCGTTCGGGTCGGGCATGGGAGGGTCTCGGGGGAGCCCCGGGGGTCGTTTCGGAGCACTCTTCTTGGCATCTTTCGCGGCTCATGTCAACGAATCCGAGGGGCCGGGCCTGGGTCGAGGTGCGCGCCGACGCGCTGCGCCAGAACTTCGCCCGCATCCGGGAGGGTGCGGGCCGGGACGCGCGCGTCCTGCCGATGGTGAAGGCGGACGCGTACGGGCTCGGGGTCGCCGAGGTCGTGCGCACGCTCGAGCCCCAGCACCCGTGGGGCTACGGCGTCGCCACCGTGGCGGAGGGCCTGGGCTTGCGTCGGCTGGGTGTGGAGCGGCCCGTCCTCGTGTGCAGCCCCGCTCCCCCGGGAGAGGTCGACGCGGCCGTCGAGCACGGGCTGCACCTTTCCGTATCGAGCCAGGAGGCGCTGCGCGCGGCGCGCGCGGCGGCCGAGCGGGCGGGCATCGCGGCGCGGGTACACGTGGACGTGGACACGGGGATGGGCCGGAGCGGCTTCGACTGGCGAAGCGCAGCCGAGTGGGTTCCCGCGGTAGTGGCCGCTACCGGGGACGGGCGCGTCGAATGGGTCGGCTGCCACACCCATCTGCACTCCGCCGACGAGCGCCCGGCCTCGATCGACGATCAATGGGACCGAATGACGACGGTGCTCGGCACCGTCGGCCCCCCGGCGCCGGGACTCATGGTGCACGTCCTGAACAGCGCCGGCGTGTTCCGTGCGCCGGAGCGCGCGCACGCCCTCGTCCGCCCGGGGATCTTCCTGTACGGCGGCGAGGTCGGCGAGGGGCAGCCGAAGCCGCAGCCGGTGGTGTCCGTGCGCGCCCGCGTCGTCCACGTGCGCACCGCGGCCGAGGGATCGACGCTCGGATACGGGGCGACGTACAGGGCTCGCGGACCGGAGCGGTGGGCCACCCTGGCCATCGGCTACGGAGACGGGATTCCGCGTGCGCTCGGCAATCGGGGAGCCGCGCTGATCGCGGGTCGGAGGGTCCCCGTCATCGGGCGGATCTCCATGGACCTGACGGTGGTACACATCACCGACCTGCCGGACGTCGAGGTTGGCGACGTGGCCACGTTGCTCGGAGCAGACGGAGACGAGGCGATAACCGTAGACGAGGTGGCTCGGGAAGCCGGAACGATCAGCTACGAGATCCTGACCGGCCTGACCCGACGGCTCCCGCGCATCTGGATCGGCCTCGATGGATGAGGACCGACTGGTGGCGCTCGCCCGCGAGTCCATGCGGAGGGCGTACGCTCCGTACTCCGGATACCGGGTGGGTGCCGCTCTCCTGCTCGGAGACGGCTCCGTCGTTACCGCGTGCAACGTCGAGAACGTCTCCTACGGTCTCACGATGTGCGCGGAGCGGAGCGCGGTCGCGAGGGCGGTCACCGAGGGCAAGCGGGACTTCGAGGCGATCGCGATCGCGACCGACGGGTCGGCGGCGATCACGCCGTGCGGCGCCTGCCGGCAGGTTCTCGCCGAGTTCGCGCGCGAGATGAAGGTGGTTTCGGAGGGTTTGCGGACGCGACGCGTGTGGTCGCTGATGGAGCTTCTGCCGGAGCCGTTCGAGGCTCCGCCCGGATGGCCGGGACGAAAGGACGACGACCCGACGTGATACGCATCACACACGCCCCCTCCGCGGGATGGGCCCCCTGGGCCATCGCCCTGAGCGTGGCCGTCGTGGCCGCCGCCGCGTGCGAGGAGCAGACGCCGACCGCGCCGGGCGAGAAGGTCCCCACCGCGCCGAGCACCGTCGAGCTCGAGCTGCCCTGGAGCGCCTTCGGCTCGAACCTCGAGGTCTTCGGGGGCTACGGAGAGCCTTCCGAGCTCGGCGTCGGGTTCGTCGCCGAGGACTTCGGCGGGTCGCTGACCGCCCGCACGTTGGTGCGCTTCGCCCCCTACCCGCGGACGGCGTCGGTCCGGGACACCACGGGCACGATCCGCACGGACAGCTCGCTGGCGATCCTGGGCGGCCGCGTCGTGGCCGTCTTCGACACGCTCGGAAGCACGAACACGGGTCCGGTCACGCTGGCCCTGGGAGCGCTGCAGGCCGAATGGGATCCGCTCAGCGCGAGCTGGGAGGTGGCGGTCGACACCCTCGGTGACACGCGGCTTTGGCCGGAGGCGGGCGCGGGACCCGTCACGCCGCTCACCACCGCGGTGTGGGACCCGGCCACGGGGGATTCGGCGCTGTTCCAGCTCGATTCGGCGCAGCTCGCGATGTGGGCCGACACGAGCGACGTGACGCGCGGAGCGCGGCTGGACGTGCTCACCGGGGGCGTGCGTCTCGAGCTCAGGAGAGCGGCAGTGCAGCTCGACGTCCGGCCCAGCGTCAACCCCGACACCACGATCTCCCTCCCGGTCCCGACCTCGCGCGTGACCTTCGTGTACGATCCGCTTCCCGACCCGCCTCCCGACGGGATCCGGGTCGGGGGGGCGCCCGCGTGGCGCACCGTGCTCGACGTCGATCTGCCGGTGCAGCTGGACGGGCCGCCCGAGCTCTGCGCCGTGGTGAGCTGCCCGCACGTCCTGGAGGAGGGGGAGATCAGCTTCGCCGCGCTCGTCCTCACGAGCCGGGCGACGGAGGAGGCCTTCCAGCCGTCCGACACGGTCGGGCTGGACGTGCGCTCGGTGCTGAAGCGGGCGGCGATGCCCAAGTCTCCGCTCGGCGCCTCGCTGATCGGTGATTTCCTCGGGCGCAGGGTCGCGCCGGAGGCGTTCGGCTCCGGGGCGGGCGAGCGCATCGAGGTGCCCATCACCGATTTCGTCCGGGCGCTTCTCGCCGGCGACGACGGGAGTGGCCCACCGCCGAACGCGCTGGCGCTGCTCTCCGCGGTCGAGCCGCTCTCGATCTCCTTTGCATCCTTCGAGGGTCCGGGGAGTCCGGACGAGCCCGTCCTGCGCCTCGTCCTGACGATCGGTCCGGCGGTGGAGCTGCCATGAGGAAGCACGTCGTCCTGCTGCTCGCGCTCCTCGGCTTTCCCGCGAGCCCGGCGGGGGCCCAGTCGTTGTTCAACGCGGCGGGGATCGGGCTGCCGGTGGATGCCCTCGACGGGAGGGCCCGCGCCCTCGGCAGCTCGGGCATCGGCCTGCGCGGAGCGTACCTGATGCCCAGCGATCCGGCCGCCCAGGCGCGGCTCGTCCTTCCCACGGGCGTCATGGTGGGCCAGCCGAGCTGGGTGGAGCACACGGGGGACGACGGGTCGAGCGGATCGTTCCAGGGCAACCGCTTTCCGCTCCTGGGCATCGCCTATCCGGTGTTCTCGGGGATCATGTCGGTCCAGATCGGATCCTTCCTCGACCAGGACTTCCTCGCCGAGAGCTCCGGATCGGTGGACCTCCAGGGGGCCACGATCGGAACGGTGGACCGCTTTCGGCAGGACGGGGCCGTGTCGAGCCTCAGCCTCACCTACGGGCGCATGTTCGGACCGCGCCTGGCGGCCGGGGCGGGGATCGGGCGCTACGCCGGGTCCGTCGTCCGCAGCCTGACGCGCTCCTTCGACGCGTCCGCGGACATCGAAGACTACGTCGACCGGGGCAAGTGGAGCTACACGGGCTACTCGCTCACGGTCGGGGCGAGCGCGGACGTGAGCGACATCGTCCGCGTGGCCGCCAGCGTGCAGCTGCCGACCGCGCTCGACGCCGAGGGCTCTCCGGAGACGGACGGCGAGGACGGGCGCTTCGACCTTCCGACGCAGCTCCGTGTCGGCGCGAGCGGGCAGCTCGCCCCGGGGCTGGTGATCCACGCGAGCGGCCAGCTCGTGGACTGGTCCCCGATCGCGCAGGATCTGCGCGAGGCCTCCTCGGCCGGCAGCGCACACGGCTTCGGCGTGGGCCTGGAGCTTTCGCGGGCTCGACTCCTGGGTCGTCAGGCGCCGCTGCGCTTCGGGTTCCGGCGCACCGCGCTGCCGTTCGCGCTGACGGGAGACGACGCGTCGGAGCGGGTCTTCTCGGGAGGGCTGGGGCTCGCCCTGAACGAGACGAGCGACATCCTCCTCGCGGGCGTCGACCTCGCGCTCGAGCGCGGGCGGCGCAGCGGTGGCGGGGTGACCGAGAGCTTCTGGCGGGCCACGATCTCTCTGGTAGTTTCCGGGTCCTGACCCTCCTCCGCCGCACTCCCCCGGAGATCGGCTCTTGCGCGTCCACTACCGCACCTTCGGCTGCAAGGCCAACCAATACGACACCGAGCGGATGCGCCAGGAGGCCGAGGCGCGCGGGGCCGTGACGTCGCGCGGTCGCGACGACGCGGACGTCGTCGTCGTGAACACGTGCACCGTGACCAACCAGGCCGACGCCGACGCGCGCCGGTTCATCCGCCGGGTGCACCGTGAGCGGCCGAAGGCCCGCGTCGTGGTCGCGGGGTGCTCGGCCGCCCTGAAGGCCGAGGCGTATCGCGCCATGCCCGGGGTGGTCGACGTGATCCCCGGCCACGACCCGGTGTCGGTGGCCCATGCGCTGCGGGGCTCCGGGCTCGTGCAGATCGAGCTCGCTGCACCGCTGGATCGGATCGATACGGAGCCGATCGGGGGACGGCTCCTGAGGAGTCGACGCGGTGCGTCGCGGGGCTGGCTCAAGGTGCAGGACGGCTGCGACCGCAAGTGCTCTTTCTGCGCGACGCGCCTCGCGCGTGGGCGCTCCAGATCTCGCCCGCCGCAGGAGGTCGTTCGCGAGGCCATCCTCCTCTCCGAGGCACACGCCGAGATCGTCATCACCGGCATCCACATCGGGCACTACGGGGCGGACCTCGAGCCTTCGCTTTCCCTCTCCGGGCTGTGCGCTCGCCTCCTCGACGAGGTTCCGGGCGTGCGCTTCCGCCTGGGAAGCATCGAGGCCACGGAGATCGACGACCTCCTCCTTTCCCTGCTCGCGTCGTCGAGCGGGTGGCTCGCGCCACACGTTCACATGCCGCTGCAGAGTGGGTCGGATCCGGTCCTTCGTCGCATGCGCCGCTGGCACACCCGGGAGCAGTATCGGCGGAGAGCGCTGCACCTCGCGGAGCTGGTGGAGCCACTCGGGCTCGGGGCCGACGTGATCGCCGGATTCCCCGGTGAGACCGGCGAGGATCACGAGGCGACGCGAGCCCTCGTCGAGGAGCTTCCCTTCACCTACCTGCACGTGTTCCCCTTCTCGCCCCGGGACGGCACGCCCGCCGCGGGGCTGGATGGCCCGGTGCCGCAGCGGGTCACGGGAGCGCGCGCCAGAGAGCTCAGGGAGCTCGGCCACGAGAAGGGCGGGAGACACCGGGCGGCGCGCGCCGGGGAAGCGGCGCGCGTCGTGCTCGAGGGCGATGGAGGCGCTGGCCTGACCGGCGACTACCTGCGGGTGGAGGTCGGCCCGGCCTGGACCGGACCCCGGGAGGGCTTGATCGATACGACCCTGCTCCGCGACGGCGACCAACTTTATATTGACGCGCCCCACGACTTCCGCCGAATTCGAGCATGAGCCGAGGCCCGCGACCGAGGCGCGCGTACGTCGAGACGTACGGCTGCCAGATGAACATCAGCGACGGAGAGCTGATGGAGGGCGTCCTGGCGGCGTCGGGCTACGAGATCGTGTCGGCGCCGGAGGAAGCCGACGTCGTGCTCGTGAACACGTGCGCGATTCGGGAGCACGCGGAAAAGCGCGTCCTGGGTCGAGTCTCGCAGCTCAACGGCCTGAAGCGAAGCAATCCGGACCTCGTGATCGGCGTGACCGGGTGCATGGCGCAGCGCCTGGGCGAGACGCTGCTGAGGGACGCGCCGTACGTCGACCTGGTGATGGGGCCGGACGGCTACCGGCGGCTGCCCGAGACGTTGTCGGAGCTCGGGACCGGGAGCGGTCGGCGCGAGGGCGTGGGCAGCCGGCGAGGGGCGCGTGGGGGGCGTCAGCTGGCGGTCCTCCAGCTCGACCTGGACGAGACCTACCAGGGCCTGGAGCTGCGGCGCTCCTCGGGGCCGAGCGCCTGGGTCCCGATCCAGCGCGGGTGCAACCACCGGTGTACCTTCTGCATCGTGCCCTACGTGCGGGGCGACGAGAAGAACCGCGCGGCGGCCGAGATCACCGAGGAGGTTCGTCGGCTCGCCGGGCAGGGCGTGAGCGAGGTCACCCTCCTCGGACAGACGGTGAACTCCTACGCCCACGACGGGGTCGGCTTCCCGCGTCTGCTCCGGGAGGTGGCCAGGATCGAAGGGATCCGGAGGGTCCGCTTCACGTCGCCCCACCCCAACGACGTCACGCCCGAGCTCGTCGGGGTGATGGCGGAGGAGCCGGCGGTCTGCGAGCACCTCCACCTCCCGGCGCAGTCCGGGAGCGACCGCAC
>JBFFWJ010000161.1:0-7218 GCA_041570315.1 Longimicrobiales bacterium
AGACGCGACGAGGGGACTTTCGGGAGGACGATCGCCTCGTGCTGAACGGCACGGCGTACACGGCGACGGTTCCGATCGGGACACCCGTGCTCACGAGCGGCTTGGGGGGCGTCTTTCCCCGCGGAATCCCCGTGGGCAAGGTCGAGGACGTTCTCGACACCGAGGGGGCCTGGCGCAAGAGCTACTGGGTCCGGCCGATGGTGGAGCCCGGCTCCGTAACCCACGTTCTCGTCCTGACCGAGGGCAGTGAAGGCGACATCTCCGGGGTGTGGCCGGCCGACTCGCTCATCACACGGGAAGAGGCGATCACGAGGGCCCCGGGCTCGTGAGCCGGCCGGTGAGGAGACGGGTGTGGGCGCTCGTCCCGGTGCTCTTCGTCGCCCACTTCCTCCTCCACGTCGCCCTCTCCCTCGGCGCCGAGGCTCCGGACCTGCTGACGGTCGGCCTCCTGATCGCCGCGCGCGAGGGCGGTCTCGGGCGGGCCGCCGCACTCGGGCTGGCCTTCGGTCTCGTCGAGGACGCGCTGAGCGCCGTCGCGTTCGGAGCGAACAGCGTCGCCATGACGATCGTCGGGGTGGGAGGGGCGTTCACCCGAGACCTCTTCGTCGGGGATTCGCGGCTCTTCTTCATCACCTATTTTTGGGTCGGAAAGTGGTTGCGGGACCTGCTGCACTGGGTGGCGGAGGGTGAGGAGTTCCGGCAACCCTTCGTCGACGGCGTGGTCGTGCAGGGCGCGCTCGGCGGCGCGTACGCGGCGGCGGTCGGACTCGCTCTCGTGACCATGCTCCGGTTGCGCGGAGAGACCCCATGAACGTTCACCATCCTCACGAGCGGCAGCGGCGGGCGCTCGGCGCCTATCTGGTGCTGGCGCTCGTCATGGGCACGCTTCTCCTCGCCTTCTTCCGGATCCAGATGCTGCGCTCGAGCGCGTGGGACCTGCGCGCCGAGTCCAACCGCGTCCGGCAGCTGCCGATTCCGGCGCCCAGGGGGATGATCTACGACCGCAACGGGGTCATCCTCGCGGAGAACGTCCCGGGCTACGCGATCACCCTGCTGCCCGGCCCGCTCGACTCCGCCCGGGCCACGCTGGAGCGGATGTCGCGCTACATCGACCTGTCCGACGCCAGGATCTCGCAGCTCCTGCAGACGATGAGGCGCTACGGGCGCGAGGTGGTCGTGGACTCGGACGCGTCCTTCGAGGACGTCTCCGCGATCGAGGAGCGCCGCGCGGAGTTCCCCTCGATCTACGTCGAGATGCGCCCACGGCGGAGCTACCCGCTCGGCGAGGCGGCCGGCCACGTCCTGGGCTACGTGGGCGAGATCACCCAGAGCGAGCTCGACTCCACCTTCGTCGAGGACCGCTACGAGGCGGGCATGATCGTCGGGAAGATCGGAATCGAGCGCCAGTACGAAGCGGCGCTCCAGGGCCGCCCCGGCCTGCGCTACGTCGAGTTCGACGCCCGGAGCCGCATCGTCGGGGACTTCGAGGGCTTCAGCCTCGATCCCGGAGAGCCCGGCCAGGATCTGCGGCTCAACATCGACGCCGAGCTCCAGAGGTGGATCCACCGGATCTTCCCCGATTCGATGAACGGGGCGGTGGTCGCGCTCGACCCGACCGATGGAGGGGTGCTCGCGCTCTACTCGTCGCCCGCGTACGATCCGAACCTCTTCGTCGGGGGCATCGAGGACGAGCTCTGGAGGGCGCTCAACGCCGACGAGCGCAAGCCGCTCTTCGACCGGGCGGTCCTCGGGCTCTACGCGCCCGCCTCGACCTGGAAGCTCGCGTCCGCGGGGATCGGACTCGACCTCGGGGTCGTCACGCCCGAGGATGTCATGCCCGACCCGTGCACGGGATCCTGGTATTGGGGCAACCGCAGGTGGGGCTGCTGGGACCCGCAGGGCCACGGCTACCAGACGCTCGCCGAGGCGATCGGCAACTCCTGTGACGTCTACTTCTACCAGCTCGGCCTTCGCATCGGCCTCGCGAACCTCCTCGAGCGCGCGAACGAGATCGGGTTCAGCCGGCGCTGCGGGGTGGACCTGCCGCAGGAGAGCCGGGGCGACTTCCCCGACGATCCGGGGTGGTATCGTGAGCGGTTCGGCGAGATCTACCGATACGGTCCCACGGAGGGCGAGGCGCTGAACCTCGCAATCGGGCAGGGGCCGAACTCGCAGACGCCCCTCAAGATGGCCCAGTTCTACGTCGCGCTCGCCGGCGACGGCTCGGCCCCGGCGCCCGCGATCGCGGACGGCGCGCCGCTCACCGCGGGATGGGAGCTGGATCTGGCCGACGACCACATCCGGGCGTTGCGCGAGGGACTTCGGCTGGTCACGGCGCCCGGGGGCACCGCGCACTTCGGCACGGCCCTCGAGCACTGGGAGGTGATCGGGAAGACCGGTACCGGTCAGAACGCGCTCTCGACGCGGGGCCTGGCAGAGGATCACGCCTGGTTCGCAGGCATGGCCGGTCCGCCCGGGCTGCCGCCCGAGATCGTCGTCGTCGCGCTCGTCGAGTTCGGCGAGAGCGGATCGCAGGCGGCCGCGCCGATCGTCGCGAAGGCGGCGGACTTCTACCTGCGACGCAAGCACGGGGTGCCGGTCGACACGGTCCAGACGTACCTGGACCACCTGCGCGCCGGCCGTCCGGCGCCGTGGTACTTCGAGCGCTACGGCCGGGGCGCCCGGACCGAGCAGGACGGCGCCGGAGGATGATCCGATTCGTGCGCCGGTGGCTGCTGGATCCGCCGCTGGTGATCGCCATCGCGGTCCTGTCCGCCTTCGGGGTCGCGATGATCTATTCGGCGGGAGTCGTGCACATCCCCAATTCGGTCACCGCGGGAGCGTGGGTCCGGCAGGCTTCGTGGCTCCTCCTCGCGCTCGTCGTCTTCACGATGATCTCCCGGGTCCCGGCCCGCTGGATCGAGTGGGTCGCCGTGCCGTCCTACGTAGTGAGCATCGTCCTGCTCGCCGCGACCCTGATCGTGGGCACCGGCCGCGGTACGGCCTCCGGCGTGAAGAGCTGGATCGACCTGGGCCCGATCGGCTTTCAACCGTCGGAGATCGCGAAGCTCACCACGATCCTCGTCCTGGCGCGGCTGCTCTCGCGGCGGGAGGCCCCGCTCGGCTCGCTCCGCGAGCTCGTGCCCCCGTCCGCCCTCGTGGCGCTCCCTCTCGTGCTCGTCATGATGCAGCCCGACCTGGGCACGGCGATGGCCTTCGTCGGCATCCTGTTCGCGATGCTGTACTGGGCGGGAACGCCCGTGGCGCTCCTCCTTCTGGTGGCGAGCCCGGTCCTCGGGCTGTTCCTCTCCTACGACACGGTGGTCTGGTCCGTCTACATCGGGATCGTGATCGGGGCGCTGTACCTGTACCGCTACCGGCTGTATCTCTTCGAGTCGGTCGCGGTGGTCCTGGCGAACTTCGCGACCGCCACGATCTCGAGGCCCCTGTGGAGCTCGCTCGCCGAGTATCAGCAGAACCGCATCCTGGTCTACCTCGATCCCGAGGTCGACCCGCGGGGCGCCGGCTACCAGGTGATCCAGTCCAAGGTCGCCGTGGGCAGCGGCGGCTTCCTGGGCAAGGGCTTCACGTTCGGCCCGCAAAAGCGCTACGACTTCCTCCCGGAGCAGCACACGGACTTCATCTTCAGCGTGGTCGGCGAAGAGCTCGGCTTCCTGGGCACGGCGTGGGCCATCCTCGCCTTCAGCTACGTTCTCTTCCGGCTCGTGCGGTTGGCGGAGAGCTCCCCGGATCCCTTTGCCGGGCTGGTGCTCCTCGGTATCTTCGGCGCCTGGCTGGTCCACGTCTTCGTCAACATCGGCATGACGGTCGGCGTCGTGCCGATCACGGGGATCCCGCTCCCGTTCGTGAGCTACGGGGGGACCTTCCTGCTGATGTCCTGGGTCGCGGTGGCCATCGCGGTCCGGGTCGCGCGCGAACCGTGACGACGCTTTCCTCCCGCCGAGCGCTCAGCGCCGGATAGGATCCCATGGCTTGGTTCCGTAAGGACAAGCAGCCGCTCAAAGCGCAGGATCGGCGCGACGTACCCACGGACGTCTTCGACAAGTGCGAGGGGTGCGGCGAGATCCTCTACCAGAAGCGCCTCGCGGAGAACCTCAACGTGTGCCCGAACTGCGGGCATCACCTGCGCATCGGGGCCGCCGAGTACCTCGGGATCCTCCTCGACGCGGGCACCTTCGAGGAGGCCGACGAGCAGCTGCGCGCGGCCGATCCGCTCCGGTTCACCGACCTGAAGAGCTATCCGAGCCGGATCGCCGCGGCCGAGGCCAAGGGCAAGCGCGAGGCCGTGCTCAGCGGCACCGGGAGCATGGACGGGATCCGGGTCGCGATCGCCGTCATGGACTTCGGGTTCATCGGTGGCTCGATGGGCTCCGTGGTGGGCGAGAAGATCGCCCGGGCGGCCCGTCTCGCCCTCCAGGACGAAGCGCCGCTCGTCATCGTCAGCGCCTCGGGGGGCGCGCGCATGCAGGAGGGGATCTATTCCCTCATGCAGATGGCGAAGACGTCCGCGGTGCTCGGACGGCTGCACGAGGCCGGGTTGCCCTTCGTGTCGGTGCTGACCCATCCGACGACCGGCGGGGTGACGGCCTCGTTCTCGATGCTCGGGGACGTGAATCTCGCCGAGCCCGGGGCGCTCATCGGCTTCGCGGGTCCCCGTGTGATCGAGGAGACGATCAAGCAGGAGCTGCCCAAGGGGTTCCAGCGCTCGGAGTTCCTCCGTGAGCACGGGATGGTCGACCGGATCGTCGACCGCCGCGAGCTCAAGAGCACGATCGTGAAGATCCTCCGGCACCAGTTCGCGGGGTGGGCGGACTGAGCAGGAGCCGCCTCCTGGCGCCGGAGCGTCTCGACCGGCCCTTCGCCGACCCGCTGGTGGGTCGGCTCTTCCCACCGCTCGCGACCGGCGTCCATTGGGGCCTGGAGCGTACCGAGCGGGCGCTCGCCGCGCTCGGGGATCCGCATCGCGCGTACGCGACGGTCCATGTCGGCGGCACGAACGGGAAGGGGTCGGTGACCTCGATGACCGCCGCGGCCCTGCGGGCCTCCGGCCGCCGGACGGGCTGCTACACGTCGCCGCACCTGTGCTCCTTCCGCGAGCGGATGCTGGTCGATCAGCGGCCGCTCCCGGAAGAGTTGCTCCTCGAGCACGCCGACGAGGTCCGTGACGTCGTCGTGCGCTTCGGACTGACCTTCTTCGAGGCGGTCACGGTGCTCGCGATGCTCGCGTTCGCCCGGCAGGGCGTCGAGATCGCCGTGATGGAGGTGGGGCTCGGTGGCCGGCTCGACGCGACCAACGTGCTGAGGCCGGAAGTCGCGGCGGTGACCAACGTCGCGCTCGACCACGCGGACTATCTGGGCGACACGCTCTCCGAGATCGCCCGTGAGAAGGCGGGCATCATGAAGCCCGGCGTCCCGTTCCTCACCGCGGAGCGCGACCCGGAGATCGTCGCCCTCTTCGCGGGCCTGGCGCGGGCGGTCGGCTGCCCCTTCGGCCGCGTCGAGCCGGAAGCGGTCCGGGATGTCCGCATCTCTCCGAGCCGGACGGAGCTGCGGGTCGACAGCCGCGCGGGGGGAGGGCTCGAGATCCGCACGCCCCTCGTGGGACGCCACCAGGCGACGAACGCCGCGCTCGCCGTGGAGATCCTCGGGCACCTCCGCAGCGAGCTGCGGCCGACGGCTGCTCAGATCGTCGAGGGCCTGGCGGCCGTGGAGTATCACGGGCGCGACGAGATCAGGGTCGTGAACGACCGCACCTGGCTCTTCGACGTTGCGCACAACACGGCCGGGATTCTCTCGCTCGTGGACACGATCGACGGCCTCGACCTGCCCCGTCCCCTCGTGGCGCTCGTCGGGGTCCTCGGCGACAAGGACTGGCGGAGCATGCTGCCGCCCCTCTTCTCCCGCGTCGACACCGCCATTCTCACGCAGCCGCCCTCGGCTCCGCCCGAGCGACGCTGGGATCCCGTCCAGGCCGCGGACCAGGTGGAGGCGATCACGCACGTGCGCGTCGTGCCCGATTTCGTGCAGGCAATGGAGCGGGCGCAGAGCCGGGTCGGAGACGGGACGATCGTGGTGACGGGCTCCGTGCACACCGTGGGCAACGCGATGCACCTCCTCGGGATCGATCCCCTGGGCTGACGGCCCGGGCGCGCGGGCCGCGCCTACCATATCCCCGGCAGGCCGCTACATTCCGCGCCATCATGGCAGATTCGGGATTCGCGAGGCTTCCGGGGTTCAGGGACTTCCCGCCCGAGGAGTTCGCTCTTCGTCATCACATCCAGGAAGCGTGGCGCCGGGTTTCCCGTCGCTACGGCTTTTTGGAGTACGACGGCCCTCCGCTCGAGCCGCTCGACCTCTACGTCGAGAAGAGCGGGGAGGAGATCGTCGGGCAGCTCTACAATTTCGTCGACAAGGGCGATCGCGCCGTCGCGCTCCGGCCCGAGATGACCCCCTCGCTGGCCCGCATCCTCGGCGAGCGCAGTCGCGGCATGAGCAAGCCGATCCGGTGGTTCTCCATGCCGCAGCTCTTCCGGTACGAGCGACAGCAGCGGGGGCGGCTGCGGGAGCACTTCCAGTGGAACGTCGACGTCGTGGGAGAGGCGGACGTCGCCGCCGACGCGGAGGTGCTCGCGGTGGGCATCGACGGGCTGCGTGCGCTCGGCCTGACGGCCGAAGACTTCCACGCCCGCGTGTCGGACCGCCGCCTCCTGACGGGGCTCCTGGACGCGGCCGGGGTCGGGCGTGACCGCCTTTCGGACGCCTTCGCGGTGGTCGACAAGGTCGAGCGACAGCCGAGGGGCCGGACCGAGGAGCTTCTCCGCGAGGGCGTCGGGCTCGACGCGCAGGGGGTGAGCCGGGTCCTGGAGCTCTTCGAGGCCGACGGGCTCGACGAGCTCGAGGACCGCTTCGGGAGTCGCGACGACGTCGGCCCCGAGCTCGAGCGGCTGCGGGCGTACGTCGAGGCCCTGAGGGCGATGGGCCTCGGCGAGTTCGTCTCCGTGGACCTACACATCGTCCGGGGCCTCGCGTACTACACGGGGATCGTCTTCGAGCTCTTCGATCGCCGGGGCGAGCTGCGCGCGATCTCGGGCGGGGGACGCTACGACCGGCTCCTGGAGCTGGTCGGCGGCGAGCCCCTTCCGGCCGTGGGATTCGGGATGGGGGACGTCGTGCTCGGGGAGCTGCTCGCCGAGCGCG
>JBFFWJ010000162.1:0-7203 GCA_041570315.1 Longimicrobiales bacterium
CGAGCGTGCCGCGCCGGGTGGTCGTGTCCTGGAGGTTGGTCCACGCGACGGCCGTGGCGGAGTCGGCGACGATCTGAGCGCTCGCCGAACCGGTGAGGTCGGTGAATCCGCTGCGGGGGCGTTCGGTCACGTCGTAGCTGCCGACGTCGAGCACGGCGGACGCGGTGCCGAGCGCATCGGTCACGAGCGTGGTATCGATCGTCTGCCTGCCCGCGACGAGGACGTCGAACACGAAGCCGCTCCGATCCGCTTCAGGGTCGGGCAGACTGTCCGGGCCCAGGACCGTCTTGGTGATCTCGAGCGTGCCGCGCCGGATCTGCGTCGTGTCCTTGTTGATCCAGCTCAGCTCCGTGATCTGGCCTGCATCAACGAGAAGGTCGTCGCCCGACCCCGTCGGGCCCGTGACATCGACCAGCCCCCGGCTGTCGGTCTCGACGACGTCGTACGTGCCGGGGGGCAGCAAACTCGACTCGGCCGACCCCTGATCGTCTGTCACCAATGATCCGACTACGTTTCGCGTGCCCGACTTCAAGACCTCGAAGACGAACCCCTTCAGGGGCGCGTCCGGCACTTCGCTCCCGTCGAAGGCCTGGATCGTCTTCTGAACCCTGATCTTGCCGCCGACAGGAATCTGCTGGCCCCGGTGAGCCTGTATGTTGCCTTCTTCGAGCAAGCCGTCGACGCTCAGGACCGGCACAGCCGTGGAAGGATCGGCACCGGTCGGCCAGATCTCGATTCTGGCCCTGTCCCGTCCGATTCCCGGCTCCCCCGCGTCGACGAACGTGAAGCGCAGCAGCGAACCGTCGACGCCGTTCAGCCGGCCGATCCCTTCGCCCACGAACGTGTCGAAGCCCGCCGGACGTGGGGCAGGGTCGACTGCCGGATCGTCGAGACACAGCGCCGACACGAGAGGGCCCTCGAGGTGCCAGCGATGAAAGGGCCAGTTTATCTGAACGCTACTGGGCTCCGTTGCGTCGCAATTGATCCGGAAGCCGCTGGATCCCCGAACCCCTCCGACAGACCATCGGGCTCCACCACCGGTCATCCATCCGGGCATCGAAGGCCCCGACCCGCCTGCGGCAACGTCGGAGAGCAGGCGGGTGGCGATGGGCTCTTCGACCGCGGCGGGGCCTCTCAACCAGGACCCCACTCCCGGAGAATCGGACGGGTCGTCGGCTGCATCGCCCTCGAGTACGCCGGGCGGCCTCGTCACCGGCGCCGTGAGCCTTCCTTCGGCGTCGCCCTCCTGGCCGCGGCCGGCTGATGACGTCCTCGGCGCGACAGGTGGCGACGCAGGGGACCGATCGGCGGCGATGTACGTCGTCCCCTCTTCGGTCCACACCGTTGCCGAAGGAAGTGCCGGGGAGTGCGGCTGCGCTGGCGGCGCGCGTGCCTTGAAGCCGGGGGTCCTCACGTCACTCGAAGCCCACCCAGGCACCGTTGCCGCGACGGGCAACGATGGATTCAGGTCGAGCTGTCTGGGCTTCACGGGTGGGTTGGCGGCACGGTCCTCCGTCCCCGGGCCCGGCGGCGTGTCGGAGGTGGCGGTGTCCGTTGAACTGCGGGGGGCCTCCACGCTGTCTTCGGAAACCGAGCCGTACTCCAGGGCCCTGGTGGTCGACCCGCCGGAGTCGCGAGGCATGGAGGCCTTGGGGCCGTGGCCGCCTTCGCCCACCAGGGCCTGCCTGGAAGGCCGGGCACTCACCAGGGTCGTACCGATGTAGGGATGCAGGGCCGAAGCAATGCTCCGCACAGGCTCCTCGCCATCCGGGAGCCTAGACATCCAACTCACGCCGCCGACCAATCCGGTTGCGACGAGGATCACCGATCCTCGGAGCGCAACCTGCCTCTCCCGGTCCATCAGGACCATCCGGACTGCGAGATTTCCCTGGGGGGGCTGGAAACAGTGTGCCGGATTTATGCCATGAAGGGCCGCGACCCGCGAATCGGCGATCCAGACGTCGGTTGCGGGCTTGACGCTGCCGGGAGCTCCTCGACGATCTTCGCTTCCCTGCGACGAAAGCGTTTAATGACGCCAGTTTCTCCGATAATGAGGTGATAGGAAGCGAAAGTCTCGTTCATGCCGGCAATAGGAGGTTGTTGCACTTCGGAGCTTGGCTCACTTGAAACGATTTCGTTGCGTCGAGGCCACATAGTGATGCAGCCGCACCGCAGAAGCGGACCTAAACAAGTAGGATCGCGCGAGCGTGCTTGGCGCCATGGCGCAGTCGGTCGGGCGGACTTCAGCGGAGTGCCCTCACCCGGACCCTCGCGATTCGCGCAGGCGCCCGCTGCCCTGCGCTGCTCACAAACCCCATGGCCCGCAGCGCATCACGACGTCGACGCGGTAGGCGTCTTTGTAGGTCGGCACTCTGATCTCGCCGTCGCTGCACTCGTGCCGAGGGTGCCACGAACCCGTACGCCCGAACCTACTGATCAAGAGTCGCGTCGCAGTATATTCGCTTAGTGCCGCTCAGTTATCTTGAGCATTTGTGAGTTAGGGTGTTAGGCCGGTAGTCGCCTGCGTGAGTGATCGTGACATACGGGCAGCTACAGGGAGTTTGGGGTACGCCTCGGGGCCTCATTCGCCCCCCCGCCTCTTACTCCGATCTGCAACAGGCCATCGGGTCCACCCGCGCCGCACGCCGAGCGGGGATCAGGACGCGAGCACCGCCAAGATCACCCGCAAGCCACGCTCGAGTACGACTTCTCCCGGAGCGCGGAGCGTCAGGCGAGCCTGAGGGCCGGGCTGTCCGCGGAGCGTGAGCGCGAGGTGCTCGCCGAGTGGAACCGGCTTCGGGGGACGCGCCAGGGGCGCTGGCCGTCGGTCAGCCTCCGCCCCGCTCGGCCTCGTACGCCAGTGCCGCCTGCCGCGCGACGTACGCACGGATCAGCTCGACCGCCTCGGGCGTCAGGTCCCCCTCGAAGGCCGCCATGCCCCGGCGCGTGCGCTCGCCGCCGAGCACCATCTCCTGCCACTCCGACGCGCTCTGCAGCGCCTCCGACGAGCGCAGGTCGGCGAGCGCCCCGCCGCTCACCGCGCCCACCCCGTGGCAGACGCCGCAGAAGCGGCCGTAGAGGAGGCCCGCCGTCTGGAGCTGCTCGGCGCTCGCCGTGACCGTGGGCGGCATCGGCGTCGGCTCACGCTCGACGTCGACGGGAGGCACGGGTGCCGACGCCCCCAGCTTGAAGGTGTGCACGCGCCCGTTCATCGGGGCGCCCGTCTCGGGCGCCAGCGCTCCGGCGATCAGGAAGAAGGCGCTGCCGGTGCCGGCGAGCACCGTCACGTACTGCTCCCCGTCGACCTCGTACGTCATCGGCCCCGAGAGGGTGGGAGCGCGGTTGTCGTGCTCCCAGAGGACCGCGCCGGAGGTCGCGTCCACGGCCTGGAAGAGGCCGTCCACCGTGCCCTGGAAGACCAGGCCGCCTGCCGTCGCGAGGGTGCCCCCGTTCCACGCGCCCGCGCGCTCGACCCGCCACACCTCCCGGCCTTCGACCGGGTCCCATGCGGCCAGGTACCCGGTCGCGCCGCCGATCACCGCCTGCCGCGTGGGGGCGTCCTCGGGAAACGGTGCGACCGCGACCCCGGTGTTCCAGTGGCGCGACATCGCCTGGAACGCCGGGTCCGTGGTGTAGTCCAGCGCGAGCTCCTGCACCGGGATGTAGACGAGGCCCGTCTCCGGGCTGTACGACATCGGGTGCCAGTTGTGGGCGCCGAAGGCCCCCGGACGCACGACCGCCGTCCCGTCCCGGTATCGGGCCTCGGGATTCTCGACCGGACGGCCGGTCCCCTCGTCGATCGCGTAGGCCCAGCTCAGGGGGAACCCCGGCGGAGTCGCCTCGGTGGGGAACATCGGCACGACCGGGGTGCCCGAGATCAGCTCCCCCGTCTCGCGATCGATCACGTAGAAGAAGCCGTTCTTGGGCATCTGCATCGCGACGGGACGCTCGGCGCCGTCGATCGTCAGCTCGGTCAGCACGATCGGCTGGGTCGCGGTGAAGTCCCACGTGTCGCCGGGTGTCGTCTGATAGTGCCAGCGATAGGCCCCGGTTCGGGCGTCCAGGGCGACGATCGAGGAGAGGAACCAGTTGTCACCGCCCTCGGGCGAACGGATCTGGTGGTTCCAGGGGGAGCCGTTTCCGACGCCGATGATCACCTGGTCGAAGTCGGGATCGTACACGATGGCGTCCCACACGGTGCCCCCACCGCCGTTGTCCCACCAGGTGCCGCTCCACGTGGCCGCAGCCTCGGCCATGATCGGGTCCGAGGCCGCTCCGTCGGGGCCGTCGGCCGGGTTGCCCGGAACGGTATAGAAGCGCCACTCCAGCGCCCCGCTCGTCGCGTCGTACGCCGAGACGTAGCCCCGCACACCGAACTCCGCGCCGCCGTTGCCGATGTACACGAGGCCGTTCGCGACCCGGGGCGCACCCGTGATGGTGTACGGCTCGGACTGATCCACGGTCACCGTCTCCCATACGACCGAGCCGTCGGCCGCATCGAGCGCGACGAGACGCCCGTCGATCACGCCGACGAAGACCTTGCCCTCGTATACGGCCACGCCCCGGTTCACCACGTCGCAGCACGCCTTCGCCCCGACCGAGCGGTCGACGCCCGGGTCGTACGTCCACAGCTCCGCACCGGTGGCCGCGTCCAGCGCGTAGACGTAGCTCCACGCCGAGGTCACGTACATGACGCCGTCCACGACGAGAGGCGTCGCGGACGCGCCCCGCGCCGTCTGTGTCTCGTACGTCCAGGCCAGACCCAGCTCGCCCACGTTGCCCGTCCCGATCGACGCGAGGGGGCTGAACCGCTGCTCGCCGTACGTGCGCCCGTGCGAGAGCCAGTTCCCGGGCTCCGAGTCGGCAGCGAGGATGCGGGCCGTGTCCACGTCCCCGGGGGGCGCGGCTTCCGTTGCGCAGGCGACGATGACGATCGACAGGGCGACGACGGCGGGACGGTGGAGGCTTCTCATCGACGGCGATCCTCGGTCGCGGGGGGCGATCCGGCTCCCCCTCGGGTAGGAGCAGGCGTCCGGGCTTCGACGGTGACGGGCGCGCGAAGCGGCCAAAATGCGCTTCCGGTCGGCCTGGCGCCATCTCCGCGACCCCCGAACATCGTCCGCTCACGAACGGACCCGGAGCGGCCCGGGGAGCCGGGCGTAAGCCTTACAACTTGCATCGGCACCACATGCACTTTACGATGCAAAGTGATCTGCTGTGCAAAGCTCCTGTCCGGGGTGGCCCTACCATGTCGCGCTACGAGCTGATCCAACCGCCCGCGACCGCGCGTGAGCAACGCGCCGCTCTTCGCCACACGGTGCTGGTCGCCTCGGCCTTCCTCCTCGGGGCACCGGGCGCGTACATGGCCTGGATCAGCCCGCAGGCGGGCTACACGGCGGAAGGCACCCTCTGGATCGAGGATGCCTCCCGGCGGAGCTCCGACGTCGCGACGCCGATGCGGGCCGCGGAGCCGCAGGCCTCGATGCCCTGGATCGAGCTGCTTCGCTCCCACCAGGTGCTCGAGCCCGTGGTCGTGGACCACAAGCTGTACCTCCGGTCGCCCCGAGGACGGGCCGCCGCGTTCTCCTCGTTCGTGCTCGCCAACCAGTTCGTCCCGGGCACGTACCGGTTGCACGTGGGACGCACGGGAGAGGACTTCGTGCTGGTCACCGGGGAGGGAGACCAGGAAGCTCTCGTTCAAGAGGGCCGCTTCGGAGCACCGATCGGCGAGAACGTGGGCTTCGTCTGGACGCCCACGCGTCGCTCGTTCGCACCCGGGGAGAGCGTCGAGTTCTCGGTCCTCAGCGTTCGGGATGCCGCCGTGGACCTGTCCGCCCGACTCATGACCGGCACGGACAGCGAGGGCCATTTCCTGAGGGTCCGGCTGACGGGACCCGATCGGCAGGGCACGGTGGACGTCCTGAACTCCCTGATGGAGCGGTACGTCGCGGTCGCCGCGCAGCTGAAGAGCAGCAAGCTGGCCGAGACGCGTTCCGTCCTGGAGGAGCAGCTCCACGCCCTCGGGCTCGAGCTGGCCGAGGCGGAGCGAGATCTGGAGGAGTTCCGGGAGGCGACCATCAGCCTCCCTTCGGATCAGTCGCCGCCGTCAGAGGCCGTGCACCACATCCGGACAGACCCGGTCTTCGACGCCGTCCTGGACACGAGAGTCGAGCTCGGGCAGGTACGCGCGGACCGGGCTCGCTTGCAGGCCACCCTCGATAGCTTGGCCGTTGGCGCCGTGAGGATCGAAGCCCTCGAGGTGATCCCGGCCGCCGCGACGTCTTCGGAGCTGAGGGGGCTTCTCGGAGCCCTGGTCGAGGCCCGCTCCGAGCTTCGGGCCCTACGAGACCGATACGCGGACGGCTACCCGCCGATCCAGGAGCTGGTCGTCCGGATCGAGACGATCGAGAGGGGAGCCATTCCCGAGGTCGTCCGTGGGATCATCAGGGAGCTGACGGAGCGAGAAGCGGAGATGCTACGCTACGTCGACGCCATCTCCGTCGGGCTGGCCGAGATGCCACCTCGGACCATCGAAGAGGCACGGCTGCGCAGGCGGGTCGCCACGACGGAGAACCTCTACCGGGAGGTCCGCACGCGGGTCGAGACCGCGCGGTCGACCGCCGCGAGCTCGACGCCGGACGTCCGCATCCTCGATCGTGCCTCTCTGGTGCGATAGCGGGTCGTCGGCTGACCGCGCTCGGGCTCACCGCCCGGGAGGGGTACCGTACGGGTGGAGGGCCGGGAGGTCGACGTTCTCGTACGGCAGCGCGTCGAGCCAGGTCGTGCGAGGGCTTCGTCCGAGCATACGCTCCCTCTCACCCCGTCGAGCCGGGTCGGTTGGATGTCGCCGCCCTGGTGGCCATGGCGTCGTGGTGTGCGCACGCCAACGAGCCCGGGTCGAGCGCGACTTCCGGGGCTACCTCGAGTGAGGCGTTCCAGCCCATGGTTTCGTTCGGGCCCGTTGTGAGGACTGCGGCCACGAGCGGCTGATCCCGTTCTCCTGCAAGAGCCGGGGTATCTGCCCATCGTGCAACGCGCGGCGCAGGTGCGAGGTCGCCGCCCAGCTCACCGACCACGTGCTGCCGCACCTCCCCGCACGCCGTCGCGGTAGGGACCCCGGTTGCCCGGGGCCCCCCGCACAGAACCCGGCGTGCGGAACTACCGCACCGGGCTTCCACCTCGGGTCCTGGCGTCGAAGCGATC
>JBFFWJ010000163.1:0-7187 GCA_041570315.1 Longimicrobiales bacterium
ACGGGATGAAGGAAGATCGCGGGCGTGCCCGTGGACGTGAGCGTGCCGGCGACCTTGCGGGCGACGTGCCCGCTCTTCCCGATCCCGCAGCACAGGACGCGGCCCTTCGCCCCCGCGACCAGCCCGCACGCCCGCGCGAAGTCCTCGCCGATCCGGTCTCGGAGGGCCGTGAGCGCCGCGGCTTCGATCGCCAGCACCCGCCGGCCCTCCTCGATCAGCGCCCCGGCATCGTGCGCGCCCTCGCCCTCCCTCACCGTCCGCTCCGCTCCGCCACGTAGCGCGCGATGACCTCGTCGAGCTGGCCGCGGGCCCGCAGGAGCGCGTCACAGAACTCCCGGGCAGCGCCCCGGCCCCCGCTGCGCGTGGCCCGCCAGTCGGCGACCGCGACGACGGGCGCGCTGGCGTTGCCGACGGCCGCCTTCAGCCCGACCCGCGTAAGCACGGCGAGGTCCGGGATGTCGTCGGCCAACATCGCGACGCGGCTCCACTCCACCGACCGCCGCTCCAGCAGCGCCTCGACGACCTCGAGCTTGTGCGCATCGGGCGTCTGATGGCACTCGGCGATCCCGAGCTCCCGCGCCCGGATCGCGGTCGCCTCGGAGACGCGGCCGGAGACGATCGCGACCTCCAGCCCCGCCCACATGAGCATCTTCAGCCCGACCCCGTCCTGGATGTCGAACCTCTTGAGCTCGACGGTTTCCCCCGAACGGGTGGCTCCGATGTACACGCCGGCGTCGGTCAACACGCCGTCGACGTCGAAGATCACGAGCTCGACGGCCCGCGCCAGCTCGGCCGCGATCGGCTCGCCGGACCCGTCGCTCACCGGACGGCCTCGGGCTGAGCCAGCGCCGCCCGGATCGCCTGGACCTCCGCGATCAGCGGCGGCAGCCGGTCGAGGGGAAGCATGTTCGAGCCGTCGGAAGGCGCTCGGGCCGGATCCGGATGGGTCTCCAGGAAGAGCCCGTCGCACCCGGCCGCCACCGCCGCCCGCACCAGCGTGGGGATGTGCTCGGGGTCGCCGCCGCTGGAGCCGGCCGCCAGGCCGGGCCGCTGGACCGAGTGCGTGCCGTCGAAGACGACCGGGGCCTCCGTCGCGGCGCGCGCCCGAGCGAAGGAGCGCATGTCGACGACCAGGTCGCCGTAGCCGTGGATCGTGCCGCGCTCGGTCACCACGACCTCGGACGCCCCCGCGACGCGTGCCTTCTCGACGGCCGCGCTCATCTCTTCGGGCGCCATCCACTGACCCTTCTTGATGTTGACCACCTTGCCCGTCGAGCCCGCCGCCACGACCAGGTCCGTCTGGCGGCACAGGAAGGCCGGGATCTGCAGCACGTCGACGACTCGGGCCGCGGCCTCCGCCTGGGCGGGCTCGTGGACGTCCGTGAGCAACGGCAGACCGGTTTCAGCCCCCACGCTGCGGAGAAGCGCGAGGCCGGCGGCCAGGCCGGGCCCACGGGGCGAATCGAGCTTCGATCGGTTGGCCTTGTCGAAGGAGGCCTTGAAGACGACCGGGATCCCCTGCCCCGCCGCGAGCGCGACGAGGGCGCGCGCGACACGCAGGTTCAGGTCGTCGTCCTCGAGCACGCACGGCCCCGCGATGAGCGTGAAGTTGTCGAACACGGCGCTCGATGCCGACGAGGTGGGCCCGGGTCAGACGCCCACCGGCTCTTGGGCCGGCACGGCCTTCTCACCGCGTGCGTAGTGGGCGGCCGCCTCGATGAAGGAGGCGAAGAGCGGGTGCGGCCGGGTCGGGCGGCTCTTGAGCTCGGGATGGAACTGCCCGGCGATGAACCAGGGATGGTCGGTGATCTCGATCATCTCGATCAGCCCGCCGCCCGGAGAGGTGCCGCTGAAGGTCAAGCCGTGCTCGGCGAGGAGGTCGCGGTACTGGTTGTTGACCTCGAAGCGGTGGCGGTGCCGCTCGGAGATCTCCCCGACCCCGTAGATCTCGCGGGCCCTCGTGCCCTCGGCGAGCACGCAGGGATAGGCCCCCAGGCGCATCGTGCCTCCCTTGGTCGTGACCTGGAGCTGGGAGTCGAGCAGACAGATCACGTGATCCGACGAGTCCTCGGCGAACTCCGAGGAGTGCGACTCGCGGAGCCCGCAGACGTTGCGGGCGAACTCGATCACCGCGCACTGCAGGCCGAGGCAGATCCCGAAGAAGGGCATCGCGTGCTCGCGGGCCCACCGGATCGCCTCGAGCATCCCCTCCACGCCCCGCGGCCCGAATCCTCCCGGGATGAGCAGCCCGTCGTAGGACTCGAGACGGGTGACCCGCTCCCCCTGGTCGAAATCCTCGGACGAGAGCCACTCGGTCGTGACCTTCACGTCGTTGGCGATGCCTCCGTGGACGAGCGCTTCCTGGATCGACTTGTAGGAGTCGACGAGCGCCGTGTACTTGCCCACCACGGCGATCCTGGCTTCCCCGGAGGACGGGTGCCGGACACGCCGCTCCATGTTGCTCCACTCGGTGAGGTCGGGCTGGGGAGCGTCGATGCCGAGCCGCTCGACGATCACGTCGTCGAGCCGCTGCTCCTTGAAGGCGAGCGGCACGGCGTAGATCGTGTCGAGGTCGGGCGACTCGATCACGGCATCGGTCTCCACGTTCGTGAAGAGGGCGATCTTGTTCCTGATGTCCTCGGACAGCGGCTGCTCGGCGCGGCAGATCAGGACGTGCGGCTGGATCCCGATCTCCATGAGCTCACGCACCGAGTGCTGCGTCGGCTTGGTCTTCAGCTCTCCGGCGGCGGACAGGTAGGGCACGAGCGTCAGGTGGACGAAGATCGCGTTCTCCCGTCCAACGTCGACGCGGAACTGCCGGATCGCCTCGAGGAAGGGGAGCGACTCGATGTCGCCGACCGTGCCCCCGATCTCGGTGATCACCACGTCGTGGCCCGGGGCGAGGCGGCTGATGGCGCCCTTGATCTCGTCGGTGATGTGAGGGATCACCTGCACCGTCGAGCCGAGGTAGTCGCCCTTGCGCTCCTTCGTGATGACGCTCTGGTAGACCCGGCCGGTCGTGATGTTGTTCGCCTGGGAGAGAGACTGGTCGATGAAGCGCTCGTAGTGGCCCAGATCGAGGTCGGTCTCGGCCCCGTCGTCGGTGACGAAGACCTCGCCGTGCTGAAAGGGCGACAGCGTGCCGGGATCGACGTTGATGTAGGGGTCGAACTTCTGCAGCGTCACCCGAAGGCCCCGCTCCTTGAGGAGCCGCCCGATCGAAGCGGCCGCGATCCCCTTGCCCAGCGACGAGACCACGCCACCGGTGACGAAGATGTACTTCGTGGGTCTCTCTTGCGTGTCGCTCATGGATTCCGTCATGCGAAGGTAGTGGCTCGGGGGGGCGCCAGGCGCTCTTCCATCCGGAGGACGTCCGCGGGCGTGTCCACGCCGGGGTCGGCCGCGCCCACGATGGCCACCCCGATCCTGAGGCCCGCTTCCAGAGGCCGGAGCTGCTCCAGAAGCTCCAGCCGCTCCAGGGGGGAGGGAGCGAGCGCGACCCAGTCGCGCAGGGCGTCCCTCGAGTACGCGTAGATGCCGATGTGGCGCAGGAACGGCTCCCGCTCGAGCTCGTCGGGGACGGGCTTGCCTTCCCTCTTGTACGGGATCGGCGCGCGCGAGAAGTAGAGCGCTCGGCCGCTCGCCGCCCGGGCGACCTTGACGACGGACGAGTCGGCGCGCGCCTCCTCCGACATCAGGGGCGTCGCGCAGGTGCCGACCTGCCAGCCCCCTTCGCGCACGAGGTCGATCGCGCTTCGCAGGTGCGCCTCCTGGAGGAGCGGTTCGTCACCCTGGACGTTCGCGATGAAGGGAAAGTCCCGGTACTCGGGCCGGTCCGCCACCTCCGCCACGCGATCGGTCCCGGAAGGGTGCTCGGCCGAAGTCATCTCGACCGGGGCTCCCAGAGCCCGACACACCCGGGCGACCTCCTCGGAGTCCGTCGCCACCACGGCGTGGTCCAGGACGCTCATGGTCTCGACGCGCCTCCAGACCCACTCGATCAGGGGCGTTCCGAGGATCGGGTAGAGGGGTTTGTTGGGGAGGCGGGTCGACGCGAGCCGGGCCGGTACGATACCGAGGACCCGGCCGCTCAATCGACGTTCCCGACGTCGGAAGGGCGGGAGAAGCGTGGCAAACTCACGCCGTCGAAGCTACCGGAAAATGGGGGGAGGGGTCAACCGCGCCGGGGGGCGCCGCGGCGCCCCGAGCCCCTCGCGCTCAGAGCCTCAGGAAGTTCGCGAGCAGACCCTTTCCAGGCTCGCTGAAGAGCGACTCGGGGTGGAACTGCACACCCCACAGCGGAAGCGAGCGATGCCGCATCGCCTGGACTTCCCCCTCGTCGGCGTCCGCGGCGCTCCACGCGATCGGCTCGAGCACGTCGGGAAGCGCCGACGCGTCGGTCACGAGCGAGTGGTAGCGCGCGGCCTCGAAGGGGGACGGAACCCCCTCGAAGAGCACGTCCCCCCGGTGGCGTACCGGTCCCGTCTTGCCGTGCATGATGCGGCTCGCGCGCACCGTGCGGCCTCCGAAGGCCTCCCCGAGGCTCTGGTGCCCGAGGCACACCCCCAGCATGGGGATCCCCTTGCCCCCGAGCCCCCGGAACGCCTCGACGCTCACGCCGGCCTCGCTCGGCGTGCACGGCCCGGGCGACACGACCACACGCTCCGGGCTCATCTCCACGAGCTCTGCGACGGTTCGCTCGTCGTTGCGCACGACGTACGGGTCGGCACCGAGCTCGCCGAGGATCTGAGCCAGGTTGAAGGTGAACGAATCGTAGTTGTCGATGACGAGCAGCATACGGGTCCTTCCCCGAACGGATCAGGTGCGCGGGCTCAAGGGTACCCCCACAGGTCCCGGGTGTCACCGGCCCGGCCCGGACCACGGGGCCCGACCGCAGGCCAGGAGGATAGCCCTTGTACACGCGGTGCCTCGTCTGCGCCACCCCCTTCCAGCCGAACGAGCAGCTCGAGCATCTGCCGAGGGGCAGACGCGTCGCGTTCGATCCCGCCCGCGGACGGCTGTGGGCGATCTGCCGCACCTGCCGCCGCTGGTCCCTCACCCCGATCGAAGAGCGCTGGGAGGCCCTCGAGGAGCTCGACAAGCTCACCACCGACAAGGCCCGGCTGCTTTCGCAGACCGACAACATCGCCCTCCTCAGGGCCGGACCGCTCGAGATCGTGAGGGTGGGCCGCGCGCAGCTCACCGAGGAGGCATGGTGGCGGTACGGGCGCGAGCTCACGGCACGCAAGCGCACCTGGGACCAGCTCGGCCTCGCGGGCACGGTGGCCGCGGGAGCCGTCGTCGTCGGCGGCTGGGCGACGGGGGGCATGACCCTGCTCGGCTGCTGGCTGGTCATGAAGCACGGCAAGGGGACGGTGCGGGACGGCGCCCGCTGGCTCCGCTTCGGGAGCGCCGCGTGGCGGGGCCTGGAGCGCTGCGCGAGATGTGGGCACGCCTTACGCTCCGTCGCCTACCGGGACCGCGCGGCGCTCGGCATGTTGCCGGCCGAGCAGCCCGGCGAGGTCACGCTTGTCGCACGCTGCCCCAAATGCGGTGAGTATCGGGACGGGGGGCTGCGCCTCCAGGGGCAGGAGGCCGAGCGGACGTTGAAGCGCGTCCTCGCCTACCACCACTTCGCCGGCGCCTCCGAGCGACGCGTGTTCGACGCCGCCAGGCTCATCCAGGAGGCCGGCTCCCCGCAAGACCTGTCGCGGATCGTGGTGGACGAGGGAAAGCGCCTCGGCGATCTGCAGAGGACGGCCGCGATCGCACTCGAGATCGCCGCCAACGAGTCCTCCGAGCAACGCCTCCTGGAGCTCGAGCTCGCAGAGCTCGAGGCCCACTGGAAGCGCGAAGAGGAGCTGGCCGCGATCGTGGACGGCGAGCTGACGCCGCTGCCCATGCTCGAGACTCTGCGCCGAAGGGTGAAGAGCCCGCTCGACTGAGCTCCGGGGCGCACGCGATCCTCCCGCGCCAGGCGCGCCAGACTCGTGCAGGGGTGCCCCTAGAAGTCGACGGGCCTGAGGTAGAACTCACCGATCGCGCTCGAGGACAGCACGGCGACGGTCGGAAGCTCACGCTTCCAGTGCGTCGACTTGAGGCGGCGCCACACGAGCTCCACGGTGTGGGGCGCGAACCCCATGCGCGCGAGGTCTTCGGCGTGGTAGCCCCGCACCAGCCAATGCAGGATGGGGTCGGCCTCGTGATACGAGACGCCGAGCTCGTCCTCGTCGGTCACCCCCCGCACGAGGTCGGCGGTCGCCGGCTTGTCCACGATCACGTCCGGCACGCCGAGGTGCCGGGCCAGCGCCCACACCTGGGTCTTGAAGAGGTCTCCGATGGGATTGATCGGTGGCGAGTCGTCGGCGTGCCAGGTGAAGTATCCGAGGAGGCGCTCGCTCTTGTTGCCGGTGCCCAGCGGCAGCGCGCGGTGCTTGGCCGATTGGTCGAACAGGACGACCGCCCGCAGGCGCGCCATGAGGTTGCCCTTGCGCAGGGGATCGATGTCCGGCTCGTAGTCCCGAACGTAGCGGTCGATGGGCTCGGAGATGTCGATCGTGTGCGCGTGGGCGCCCGCGGCGTCGAGCGCGAGCGTCGCGTGCTCGAGGCTCTCGGGGCTCGACGTGCGATAGGGAAGCCGGAAGCCGTGCACGTTCTCCGGCCCCAGGGCGCGGCAGGCGAGGAAGAGAGAAACCGCGGAGTCCACCCCTCCGGACACGCCGACCACGAGACGCTCGAACCCCCGGCGCCGGCGCACCTCGTCCCGGATGAACTCGATGAGCGTGCGCTCGACCAGGTCCAGGTCCAGCTCCATGATGGAGGGGTCCCGCAGCTGCGGCGCGTCTCGCGCCGGCACCCCCCGCCCCGACAGCGCCCGCGCATGCTCGGCCTCCGGGCCCTCCTCGCCGGTCTCCCCGTCCGCCGGGGCCGCGCGCCGGGCAGCGGCCGTCAGGGACCGCTCCAGGTGGGGGAGCATCTGCTCCAGGTCGGCGAGCAGCGGGGTGGCCACGCGGGCTCGGTCGAGCTCGCCGGGGACGAGCGTGGCCACGGTGACACCCTCCTCCAGGAGCGGGCCGCGTGCGATGACGTCCCCGTGGGGCGACACCGCGATCGACCCCCCGGGGAAGAGCTTGCCCCCCTCCGAGCCCGCGAGCTGCGCGACGACGACGAACACGCCGTGCTCGACC
>JBFFWJ010000164.1:0-7171 GCA_041570315.1 Longimicrobiales bacterium
CCCACGGGCCCCCGGCCCGTGGGGCTCGGTCCGCCTGCCCCCACCGGCGGGTGACGCCCCCCCGACGCCGGCCCGCCCGCCACGTCGATACGGTCGCGGCGCACCACCCGTTGCCGTCCGCGCCGCCTCGAACGATCGTCCGTGGCCGTCTCACCCACCGTCGGCTCGAAACGAGGCAGAGCGTGAGCGCGAACACCACCGACGTCGTCGTCGTGGGCGCCGGGATCATCGGCGCCTCGATCGCTTGGCACCACGCATCGCGAGGCGTGCGGGTGACGGTCCTGGAGAAGGAGCCGGCGCCGGCCATGGGGTCGACGGGCCGCAGCGCGGCCGGGGTGCGGGTGCAGTTCACGACGGCCCCGAACATCCGGCTTTCGGTGTACTCCATCGCCGCCTACCGGGAGTTCGCCGAGCGCCACGGACACGACGTCGGATACCAGGCGATCGGGTATCTGCTGTTGGTGCCGGAGCAGCGGTGGGAGGCGCACCTCCGGTCGGTCGAGCTGCAGCTCGGTCTCGGGGCGCCCGTGGAGGTCGTGGACGCCCAGGAGGCGCAACGCTGGGTCGACTTCGACCCCACGGGCCTCGCCGGCGCCACCTTCGGGCCCTGGGACGGGATCATCGACCCGCACATGGCCACGCACGCATGGGTTACCATGGGCAAGACGCTGGGCGTCGACTATCGCACCCGGGCTCCGGTCACCTCGATCCGGCGGCGGGGCGGCGGGTGGGTCGTCGAATCCGCGGCAGGGGTCTTCGAGTCCGCCTGGCTCGTCAACGCGGCCGGAGCGTGGTCCGGCGGCATCGGATCCCTGGCCGGCCTCGACGTGCCGGTCGGCCCCAAGCGCATCCAGATCTTCCTCAGCGGACCGGTCGCCGACGAGCGTGTCTACCCGCTCACGATCGACCTGGCGACCGGAGTCTATCTGCGCAGTGAGGGGGACCGCGTCCTCCTCGGCCTCGACAACCTCGAGCAGGAGTTCGGGTTCACCGAGGGAATCGACGACGAGTGGCTCGAGCACGTGCTCCTGACCGGGGTCGAGCGCTTCCCGTGGCTGGAGGATCTCGGGGTCGACCTGCGGGGGAGCTGGTGGGGGTACTACGGCTTGACCCCGGACAACAGCCCGATCATCGGACGGCACCCCGACGCGGACGGGTGGATCGACGCCTGCGGCTTCTCGGGACACGGGATCATGCACGCGCCCGCCGCGGGGATCGCCGTCGCCGAGCTCGTCACCGACGGCGAGGCCTCGACCGTGGACGTCACGGCCTTCCGCCACACCCGCTTCGGCGAGGACGTCGAGGTGGAGGCGAACGTCTTCTGAGGGGCCGGCGGCTCCGACGCCCGGGGGGAGCGCGACCTCCTACCGACGGCTCCGCAGGGGCGGGGCTCCCTCGGCCACGGGCTCTTGCCGAAGCGCCACGCCGCCCTGCTCGTCCCAGTCCCACTGGTCGGGCAACCCAAAGTCACGGGCGATGCAGCCATAGGTGGTCTCGGCGCTGAGCAGGACGCCGGGCACGCCGGCGCCCGGATGCGTTCCCGCGCCCACCAGGTAGAGGTTGTCCACGTCCTCGCTGCGGTTGTGCGGCCGGAACCACGCGGTCTGCGTGAGCTTGGGCTCGATCGCGAACGCGTTGCCCCAGGTCGCGTTCAGCTCGGACTCGAAATCCTCCGGGGTGAAGACGTGCAGGACCTCGGTCTCCTCCCTCAGACCTTCGAGACCCCAGCCTTCGAGGAAGTCGATGATACGATCGGCGAGCTCCTGCTTGACCGCCCCCCAGTCGATGCCCGACCTCTGGTTGGCGACCGGCACGAGGACGTACATGCTCTCGCCCCCCTCCGGCGCCATGGCCGGGTCCGTCCTCGTCGGCGCGTGCAGGTACATGGAGAAGTCGTCGGGCAGGACCTTGCGGTCGAAGATGTCGCGCAGGAGGCCCTGGTAGCGCTCGGTGAGGATCAGCGTGTGGTGCTCGAGCTGCGGGTACCGGCGGCGCGTGCCGATGTACAGGAGGAAGCAGCTCATGCTCCATTGCGTCGACGCCAGCTTGCCGTCCGACCAGCGGCGGCGGGCCGAACGGTCCACGAGCCTGCCGTACGTGTGGCCGGGATCGGCGTTGCTGACCACCAGATCCGCACGGATCTCCTCCCGGGCGGTCCGCACGCCCACGGCCCGCCCGTCCTCGACGAGGATCTCCCGCACCTCCTCGCCCGTCCGAATCTCCCCGCCCTGCTCGAAGAAGAGCCGGCCGAGCGCCTCCACGACCGAGTACATCCCACCCCTGGTGAACCAGACGCCGCCCTCGCGCTCGAGGAAGGGGATCATCAGGTAGATGGAGGGCGTCTTGAAGGGGTTGCCCCCGACGAAGAGCGGATGGAACGAGTAGATGAAGCGATGCCGGAAGTCGCGGAACCACCGGTTCACGAAGGTCGAGACGGGCAGGTACGCCCTCATCCTCGCGACGCGCGGCAGGAAGCGCATCATCGAGCCCACGGTATCGAAGGGCTTGGAGCCGAGCCGATCGCCGATGACCGCGTCGTAGATCGGACGCACCGCAGCCAGGAAGCCGTCGAGGTTGTCGGCGTCACGCTGGTCGAAGCGGGCCATCTGCTCCTTCATGCGCTCGACGTCGCCTACGTAGTCGATGTGCGTGCCGTCGTGGAAGTAGATGCGGTAGTACGGGTCGAGCGGCATCAGCTCGACGTAGTCGGTGAGGCGCTTGCCCGCCGCCCGGAAGATCGAGTCGATGACCTCGGGCGCCGTGATGAGGCTGGGGCCCATGTCGAAGGTGTAGCCGCGGTCGACGAGCTGATACGCGCGCCCGCCGATCCGCTCCCGCTTCTCCACCAGGGTCACCCCCACGCCGGCCGACTGGAGCCGGGCGGCGATCGCCAGCCCCCCGAAGCCGCTTCCGACCACCACCGCCGTCGTCGCGCTCTTCACGTGGCGAACCCCTCGCGCGATCGGGGCCGTGCGAGGAGCGGCGCCACCACCCGCGCGAGGCCCCACGCCCCGAGCACGATCTTGGTCGGCCCGGACGTGCGCGCCCGTCGCCGCAGGTTGTCGTACTCGTTCCCGCGCACCTCCCGGTGGATCCCCCGATACGCCTCCGCGGCCGCCGCGACCGGCCTGCGGAAGAAGGCCGGCAGCCGGCGCATCCCGGGCCGGGCCCTGTCATAGTACGCGTCGGCGACGCCGATGAGCTCCTCCATCGCGGCGCCGTAGGCCGTGGGCAGGCTCGCGCCCGACTCCAGGAGCTCGGTCAGGCGCGCGACGCTCAGCCCATGGCGGTCGAGCAGGGCGCGTGGAAGGTAGACCCGGTCCCGCTGGAGATCCTCGCCCACGTCGCGGAGGATGTTCGTCAGCTGCATCGCGTGTCCGAGCGAGTGCGCCCGGTCGAGCGTGTCCGGATCCCGGACGCCGAAGGCCTGGGAGATCCATCCCCCGACCGAGCCGGCCACGCAGAAGGTGTAGCGCTCGAGCTCCTTCCAGTCCGCGTACCTGCGCTTGCGCAGATCCATGGCGACGCCCGAGAGAAGCGCCTCGGGGTAGGCCCACGCGACGCCGGAGGAGCGCGCGTCCCCCATGACCTCGTCGAGGAGCTCCACGCCCGTGCGCACGCCCTCGAACGCGGCGCGGCTCATCTCCGACCAGACCTCCAGGCGCTCCCGAAGAACGTCCGGGTCGACCTCTCCGTCCGAGGGCTCGTCGACGAGGTCGTCCGTGAGCCGGCAATAGGCGTACACGCCCTCGATCGTGCGGCGCTCTCGGGGGGGAAACAAACGCGCGGCCAGGCTGAACGTGCGCGCGTGCGCTCCGAAGTAGGCGCCCCACGTCTCCCGCCCTCCGACGCCCGCCGCCGCGGCGACCACGACGCCCTCGCCGCTCTCCCGGCGGGCGGGAGCGCCGGAGCGCCAGCGGCGGCCGACCGCGGCGACCTGATCCGATACCGCGGCGCGGGCCCTCCACAGCCAGCCGTCGAGGATGCCGGCCAGGAGACCATCCTCGAGGCCGAGACCGCCCGCGCCGAGACCGCCCGCCGAGCGCAGGAGCGCGTCCCGGCGGACCTTCAGGAAGAGGAGGGAGCGCTCGGCCGCGGACCGACCGGACACGGGGTCGGGGCGGAAGATCGCCTCCGTGACCTCCTCGTCGCCGAGGTCGAACGAGTCGACATCCGCCACGTGCAGGATCCACGTCCACTTGCGCTGGCGGTAGTCGCGCAGGGCCTCCTTGCCCGTGCGCGCGAGGCCACAGTAGTCGAGAAGATCGTCGACCTGCTGGTAGAGGGCCCCGACCTGCCGTCCCAGCGAGGCCCGCTCCGCGAGCTCGCCCCCGTCGTGCACGGCCGAGCCCAGGCAGGCCGCGGCGCCCATCAGCGCCCCCGACTTGCCGAGCACCGCGCGGAGGTAGGTGGCGAGATCCGATCGTCGACCTACGGTCGAGCCCTGCAGCACCTCACCGGCCACGGTCCGCTCCACGGCGACGATGAACGCACCGAGGAAGTCCGGCGAGCCGACCGCCATGGCCGCACGGTACGCACCGGTGAGGTAGTGGTCGCCCATCACCAGCGCCGTGCCGATCCCGTGCGCGGCGCTCAGCGTGGGCTCGCCCCGCCGCTCGCCCGCCCCGTCGACGATGTCGTCGTGCAGCAGCGAGGCTTCATGGACCATCTGGATCGCGAGCGCCCCGACCCAGAAGCGGTCGTCGAGGGCCGGTCGCGCATCCGGCGGGACGAAGGCGTACGCCAGGAGGGGCCTCAGCAGCTTCCCGCGCAGCTCGGGCACGGCGACCCCCTGCACGCCCAACGCCGCCCCGGCCTCCTCCAGACGGCGTCGGACCAGCTGGGTTGCCTCCTCGACGGACGACGCGGGGCCTCGCGCTCCCTCGCCGCCGAGCGTCATGCCTCGACTCCCGCGACGGCTGCCGAGCGCCGGGGCTCGACGGCCCGCCGGGCCGCCAGAGCCCGGGTCAGGCCCCAACACGCCGACATGGCCAGAAGCGTCGTGGCGACGGCCACCCAGAGACCCGCGGCCGCGATCATGCCGAGCGGCATGAGCACGACCGCCAGGTAGTAGCCCGCCATCCACCGTGAACCGAGGCGGTCCCAGCCCGCGGATTCGGCGAAGAGCTCGAGGGCCGTCATCAGCGCCAGGCCGGTCGCATACCAGCCGACCAGGTTGAGCCACGGCATCCCGTAGTACGGACCGGTCTCGGCCCACTGCCAGTAGGGGGTCAGGAAGCTCATCGCGGGATCGAGCGCGAGGTCCCACGCGACGAGCCAGAGCGCCCCGAGGCCCACGCGACCCGGCCTGAGCCCCGGCTCCGGAAAGGCGCTCCGGGCGAGCACCCAGGACGGCAGCGCCATCAGGAACCAGCTCACCGGAATCAACAGCGGCACCCGACCGCCGATCTTGAGGCCGAGGAGGCCCGTGTACCCGTATCCGCCGAAGGGAATCCCGTAGCCGGTGCCGAGGTGCTCCGCGGTGAAGCTCAGCACGCACACCGAGACGAAGGCCGGCAGCCACCGGGCGCGCAGCGTCCGCACCAGCACGACCGCCAGCACGAGCGCCGCGACGACGATGTGCATCCGGGCGAAGAGCTCGAACGAAGACGCGTACAGCCGGAGGGCGAGCTCCGACTGCGGAAGGCGCTCGGGGTGGAGCCCGTACACGCCGTATCCGGCGACGGCGACCGCCGTGAAGACGTAGAGAGCCGCGAGGACCACAGTGCCGGCGTCGATCGCGGGACGACGCGCGCCCGCCTCGCGCTCCATCGAGCCTTCAGCCATCCGGTCCCCTCGTGTGCGCCCACGTTTCCTTCACGAGGGCAGGAAAAGAAGGAATGGCTACCGCATTGTCAAGCATTTGTACAAGTTTGATCCCTGCAATTGTCCGAACAAAATCTGCACCTTGGCGCGCACGGGTGCGGACGCGGACCATGATCGGGTCAGATGAAGCCCATGACCGAGAGGGGAACCCACCCGACCTTGCCGTCCGCGAGAACGATCTCACCCCAGTCGCCGGCGCGCTCGTCCACGCGCACCGTCGTTCCCTCGTGGACCTCGAAGAGCGTGAGGTCGTCGTCCTCCGCTGGAGCGGAGCGCACGGCCACGACCTCGACCAGGATCACGGCACGCTCGCTGCTCCCGATCCCCAGCTCGCGCACCAGGAGGTTCACGCCGAGCAGGACCACCACCAGCGCCCCCCCCACGACAGCCCACCCTCCGGCGCGCCCGACCTCGGCACGGCGCGCCATGATGCGCGCGCTCAGCCCACCGCAGACCGCGAGCCAGCCCACCGCGACGAGGGCGACCAGCGCGGAGCGGGGAAGCACACGCACCCACCAGGACAGAGCCGAGAGGAGCCAGAACCTCGGAAGCGGCTCGACCACGTCCGCGGTCAGGGACCGGGCCAGCTCCAGGTTGGCCAGGACGTCGGGCTCGCCCGGGGCCCGCTCGAGGGCACGCTCCCACTCCAGGATCGCCCGCCCCAGCTCCCCGCTCTTGAAGTAGGCGTTCCCGAGATTGTAGAAGAGGTCGGCGCTCTCGAACCCCGCCGCGCGCACGGCCTCGTACGCCTCGATCGCTCCGACGAAATCACCCTCCTGGTAGAGGCGATTGCCCTGCTGGAAGATCTCCTCCTGGGCGCCCGCCGGGGCAGCCGCGCCGGCGAGGAGGAGGATCGGCATCGACACGGCACACGCGATCAGCGGCCTCGAGCGGCTCCGGCACCCCAGCGCGCTCATCGGCCCAGCGAACGGTCGAGGTCGGCCATGAGCGCCCCGGCGCGCTCCAGGAGGCGGCCCCGCGCATGCGGATCGGATCCCGGCGGCGCGAAGCGTTGCCGGTCGCAGTGCTCGAGGCACTCCACCAGCTCGCCCACCACGCGCTCGTCCACCCCGAACGACGAGAGTCGCGTCCGGACGTCTTCGGTCTGCAAGCCCGCCTCGGCCAGGTTCAGCTTGTCGGCCACCAGGCCGCGCAGCGCCCTGGCGACCTCCGCGTGGAACGCGCGCGCATCCTCGGACTCCGAGAGGCTACGCGCCAGGGCCAGCCGCTTTTTCGCCACGCGACCTGCCCGGCGCCCGCGCGCGTACGCGACGTCACCCTCGAGGAGATCGCGGCGACGCCGGACCGCGACCGCGCCGGCGACGCCGGCGAGCGGCAGGAGCGC
>JBFFWJ010000165.1:0-7113 GCA_041570315.1 Longimicrobiales bacterium
AGCTCGTCGCCGGGCTGGTGACGGGGCCCGTCATCTGGGCCGCGACCGGGGATGCCGAGAGGCACATGAGGAGGATGGCTGCGGGTGCGCGCATCGCTTCACCTGCTTCGTCCGGAGTTCGACAACGGTGTCATGGTCCATCGTGCGGGAGGGAGGGGGGATCGGCCGGCCCGCGCTAGGCCTGCCGCTCGAGGACGCGTACCTCCCGGGAGAACAGCTCCTTCAAGCGCTCGATATCCTCCTGCGTCCCATGGGGCTCTCCCCAGTGGATGGGGACGATGATTCGAGCGCCGCAGGCCTCGCCGGCCCTGGCGGCATCCTCGACGCCCATCGTGTAGTGGCCACCGCACGGCAGGAAGGCGATGTCGCACCGGATCCCGAACATCGCCGGGAGGAAGTCCGTGTCCCCGGCGTGATAGTACGTCGTGTCGCCTATCGTGAACACGTACCCGAGCCATCCGTGCTCGGGCGTGTGGAACTTCTTCTCGACGTTGTGCGCAGGCACGGCGAGCACCTCGTATTCCTCGAGGTGCACCATGTCGCCCGGCCGCATGTAGTGGTCGGCGTCGGTGACGAGCTTCTTCATCGAGGCGGGCGCCACCAGGACCGTGTCGGGACCTCGCACGCGGGCGATGCCCTCCTCGGAGAAGTTGTCGTAGTGGGGGTGCGTCAGGAGCACGAGATCGGCCTTCGAGTCCCCGTTCGCGCCGGAGGGGTCGACGTGGATCTCCAGCCCCGCCCGCCGCACCCGAACGGACGAGCCGCGGAACCAGGTGATGCCGTCGAGCGATTCGTTCATAGCAGTCCCACGATCGCCGGAAAGCCGCCGGGCCGGAGAGGCGCACTCGCCCACCGTCGCCGCGCCGCTCGCCGGCGCGCAGAGATCTCGTTGCCGAGCCCACGGCCCATGGCGCGATGCCGAGGGAAGTGCCAACCTAACTGCCCCCGCCGAACGGAAAAAGTGGCGTGCGCCCGGAGCCCGGCTGCTGCCAGATTGGCAGGTCCCCCTGCGGATCGGGCACGATTCGCCCGGCTCCGGGGCTGGCAAGCTTCGTGCAACCGGCGAAATGAACCGGCGCAATGTCCAGCCCGCTGTCGCTGCAGGCATGGGGAAACGTGATGCGTCAACCGAGCCGGAGATCGAACACTGTCTGAGAACGAGCACGCTTCGGCCGCGGTCGAGGTCGGAGATCCGGAACACGAGAAAGACATGGCCGAGCAATTCACTCTGCCGGTCCTGCCCCTGCGCGACACGGTCGTGTACCCGGGCGTGGCCGTGCCGATCTCCGCGGGCCGACCCGGGACAGTGGAGGCGGTCCAGGAGGCGCTGGAGGGAGATCGACGCCTCTTCGCGGTGGCGCAGAAGGAGAACGTCGACGACCCCGCACCCGACTTCCTGTACTCGGTGGGCACGGTCGTGCGGATCATCCAGACGCACCGGGTGCGGGGCGGTGTGCAGCTCCTGGTTCAGGGAGAGAGTCGGGCGCAGGTGCTTTCCTATCACCAGGGCGGCCAGGCGATGCTGCACGCGGTGCTCCTGGAGTTGCAGTGCCTCGAGCCGCGCAACCTCAAGGACCCCGCCTTCCAGGCCCTCGACACCGAGCTTCGCGACCGGGCGGCCGAGCTGGGCACCCGTCGTGGCGTTCCCGCCGAGGCGCTGAACCAGCTCATCCAGGGGGTCGAGGAGCCGGGGCCCTTCGCGGACCTGGTGGCCTTCTACCTGGAGCTGGAGACACCGGAGAAGCAGAAGCTCCTCGAGACGCTGGACGACGAGGATCGGATGAGGGCCTGCCTGCTGGCGGTCGAGCGCGAGCTCGCGCGCATCGATGCCCAGGAGGACATCCAGGCCAAGGTCCAGTCCGAGCTGGGAGAGCGTCAGCGCGAGATGCTCCTGCGCGAGCAGCTGCGAGCGATCCAGAAGGAGCTGGGTGAGGAGGAGGAGCGCGACGACGTCGAGGAGATGCGCGAGCGCATCGCCGAGCTGGAGCTCGCCGAGGAGCAGCGCTCCGAGGTCGAGCGGGAGCTCCGACGCCTGGAGCGGACGAGCCCGCAGTCGGCCGAGTACCAGGTCATCCGCACCTTCCTGGAGTGGGTCACCGAGCTTCCCTGGAGCGAGCGGACCGAGGAGAAGATCGACCTCGCGCGCGCCGAGGAGATCCTCCACGAGGACCACTATGGTCTCGACGACGTGAAGGATCGCGTCCTCGAGTTCCTCGCAGTGCGCAAGCTGGGTCTGGACCGGGCCGCCGAGGAAGCGGTCCGGGCCCACGAAGCGGCCGAGGAGAACGAGGAAGGTGCGCCCGGGACGGAGGGCGGCGGGGCAGCCACGGACGAGGACCGGGGCGCCGACGTCGAGGACGTCGTGGGGCCGGGGCGGGGCCCGATCCTGCTCTTCGTGGGTCCGCCCGGCGTCGGAAAGACCTCCATCGCGCAGTCCATCGCTCGCTCGCTCGGTCGCAAGTACGTGCGCATCTCCCTCGGGGGCGCGCGCGACGAGGCGGACATCAGGGGGCATCGGCGCACGTACGTGGGCGCCATGCCGGGCCGGATCATCCAGGGGATGCGACAGGCCAAGAGCAAGAATCCGGTCTTCCTGCTGGACGAGGTGGACAAGCTCGGCGTGTCCTTCCAGGGGGACCCCAGCTCGGCCCTCCTCGAGGTGCTCGACCCGGCGCAGAACTGCACGTTCGTCGACCACTACCTCGGGGTGCCCTTCGACCTCTCCGAGGTGCTCTTCATCGCCACCGCGAACTACCTGGACCGAATCCCCGGCCCGCTGCTCGACCGAATGGAGCGCGTCGACTTCGCGGGCTACACGGAGGCGGAGAAGCTCGAGATCGCGAAGCGCTACCTCCTGCGTCGCCAGCGCAGGGAGAACAGCCTGACGGAGGAAGAGCTGCAGATGCGGGACGACGCGATCCTCACGATCGTCCAGAAGTACACCCGCGAGGCGGGGGTGCGGCAGCTCGAGCGCGAGGTGGGCAAGTTCGCGCGCAAGGTCGCCCGGCGGATCGCGGCGGGAAAGGCGGACAGGATGGAAGCGACGCCGGAGGACGTCCGGGAGCTTCTCGGCCGTCCGCGCGTGCACCCGGAGCACATGGCCGAGGAGGACATGCGCGGTGTGGCCACGGGGATGTTCTACACGCCCATGGGCGGCGACATCATGTTCGTCGAGGCGAGCGTGATGCCCGGAGATGGCGGGTTCGTCCTCACGGGTCAGCTCGGCGACGTGATGAAGGAGTCGGGCCGGGCGGCCCTGTCGTTCGCCAAGGCCAACGCCGGGCGGCTCGGGATCGACGAGGACGCGCTGCGCAACCGCGAGGTGCACATCCACGTTCCCGCCGGCGCGATTCCGAAGGACGGGCCTTCGGCGGGGATCACGATGGCGACGGCATTGGTCTCGGCGGTGTCGGGCCGCAAGGTGCGCAGGGACGTCTCCATGACCGGCGAGCTCACGCTCACGGGCCGCGTGCTGCCGATCGGCGGGGTGAAGGAGAAGGTGCTCGGGGCCGTTCGCGCCGGCATCCGCGAGATCATCCTGCCGGTCGACAACGAGGCCGACCTGGAGGACATCCCGCGGGACGTCCAGGACCAGGTGACCTTCCACCTGGCCGAGACGCTCGACGACGTGATCGGCGTCGCGCTCGCCGACGGCGCGGGACCGGGCCGGAAGGGGTCGTCCGGCAACGGAACGCGCTCCTCCTCCGAAGAGAAGACGTCCGGGCCTGGCAAGAAGCGCCTGTCGCCGAAGAAGCCCCCGTCGGCTCGGAAGGCGGCCGCGAAGAAGAAGGCCGGATCGGGCCGCGCGAAGGGAGGCGCGGCGAAGAAGGGCGGGCGGAAGCCGGCCGGCAAGAAGTAGGGGGCGCGCGGCTCACCGGCCGGCCGCCGGCCGCGGCCGTGCCCGTGGCGGGCAGGTCTCAGACGACGCGGATCCGGCCGGCCTCGCCCGCCTCCACGGTGCCGATCACCCTGGCCTCGGGAACCTCCGAGCGCAGCTCGGCGCGCAGAGCCTCGAGGCGCTCGGGAGGCACGGACAGCAGAAGCCCTCCGGAGGTCTGGGCGTCGCCGAGCAGGGTCCGCGCGACCGGGTCGACGCTCGCCTCGAAGGCGACGGCCTGCCGGAGGTCCTCCAGGTTGCGCTTCGTTCCCCCCGGAACGTGCCCCGCCTGCGCGAGCTCGCGAGCCCCGGCGAGCAGCGGCACGTCGGCCGCCCGGAGCGTGGCCGCGACGCCGGAAGCCACGAGCATGCGGTGGAGGTGGCCGAGCAGACCGAAGCCGGTCACGTCCGTGCCCGCCACGACTCCCGCGGCGACCATCGCCGCCGACGCGGCTCGATTCAGCGAAGCCATCACCTCGACCGCGCCGGCGACGACGGCGTCGGAAGCGGCGCCCTTCTTGATCGCGGTCGCGATGACGCCCGAGCCGATCGGCTTCGTGAGCACGAGCGCGTCGCCGGGCCGTGCGGCGGCGTTGGTCACGAGCCGGTCGGGATGGACGTCCCCCACGGCGACCATCCCGTACTTGGGCTCGGCGTCGTCGATGGAGTGGCCACCCAGCGTGGGCACGCCCGCGTCGCGCGCCACCTCGCTCCCGCCCCGCACGATCTCCTCGAGGATCCCCTGGTTGAGGAGCCGCCGCGGAAAGCCCACCAGGTTGAGGACGAACAGGGGACGGGCGCCCATCGCGTAGATATCGGAGAGGGCGTTCGCCGCGGCGATCCTTCCGAAGTCGTGCGGGTTGTCCACGATGGGCGTGAAGAAGTCCGCGGTGACCACGAGGGCGCGGTCGTCGGCGAGACGGTACACGGCCGCGTCGTCCCCCGTCGCGTGACCGACGAGGGCGTTGGGATCGTCCACCGGCACGACGTGGCGCAGCACCTGCGCCAGCTCGGACATGCCGAGCTTACACGCTCAACCGGCGCCGTGACTGAGCTGGGACAGCCGGATCTCCGGCCTGCGGTCCCGAGGCTCTGCTGTCATGTCCCCTCGCGGTCTGGAGCATGGTCGGGCGGCCCCAGGATGAGGGCGGCCCTCGCGTGTGGCAAACCCCGCGGACGGACCTTTTGCTCCCGAGCCTCCGGGAGCTCGCGTCAGGGGGTGACCCGTCTCGGCCATCCAGGGCCTACGTCCGTGCCTCGCGGGTCGGAAACGATTCGGCGCGACGGTGTATCCAACCGCCGCAAAGACCGACGGGCCGACGGACGGCCGAGATTGCCCCTTCATGACCCCCACTTCTCCATCGCCTCGCCAGCTCCTCGCACGAGAGCTGTCACGCTCGGACGCCGAGATCGACCTGGCCCGGGCTGCGCTGCTCATCGCCAAGGAGGAGTACCCGCAGCTGTCGGTGGAGCTCTATCTGGCCCGCCTGGACCAGGTGTCGGAGGAGGTCCGTGACCGGCTCGGGAACGAGACGGCTCCTCTGCTCGTCCTCTCCGAGCTCCTCGGCACGCTCTACGGGCGCAGGAAGTTCGCCGGAAACCGTCAGGCCTACTACGACCCCAGGAACTCCTTCCTCAACGACGTGCTGGACCGCGGCGTGGGGATCCCGCTCACCCTGGCGGTGGTCGTGCTCGAGATCGGCTGGCGACTCGGACTGCCGCTGGAGGGTGTGAACTTCCCGGGCCACTTCCTGGTGCGATACCGGGGCGACGAGCTCTCTCTCCTCATCGACGCGTTCCACGGCGGCTCCATCCGGTTCGAGGACGAGGGCCAGGAGCTGCTCGACCAGCTGTACGGGGGAACCGTGCACCTCCAGCCGGCGTTCCTGCGCACGGCGTCGAAGCGGGACATGCTCATCCGGCTGCTCACCAACCTGAAGGGGCTCTACGTCAGGGTCGGCGACCATGTCCGCGCGCTCGCGGCGGTCGAGCGTCTCCTCATGATCACCCCGACCGCTCCCGTGGAAAGCAGGTCGCGCGGTGTGCTCCTGGCGCGGCTCGGCCGTTACGGCGAGGCGGCCGAGCAGCTCGAGGCCTACCTGCGCGTGGCCCCGGGGGCGGAGGACTTCGGGACCGTCGAGGAGATGGTCCGCGACCTGCGCGCCGGCCGCGACATCTCGGACGGTGACGAGGTGACGTGAGCGCTCGCGCGGGCCCGCTGCTGGGCCGACTGCTCGAGGCGGGCGGGGTTGCGAGCGAGGATCACGGGGTGCGGCTCGTGCGCCACTTCGGCGACCCTTCGGGCGAGTACCGCGCCGCGGCGGCCGGCGCGGCGGTCTTCGATCGGAGCCACAGAAGCCGGCTCTGGGTGTCGGGCCGAGCCCCGGGCCGGATGCTCGACGGGGTCCTGACGGGCACGCTCCCGAGGCCGCCCGTGGAGGCCGGCGGGGGGCTGCGGTGCGGACGGGGCACCTACCACGCGGTGCTCACGCCGAAGGGCAGGATGATCACGGACCTGTGGGCGCTGCTGCCCGGCGACGAGGCCTCGCCCGGCTTCCTGCTGGACGTCCCGGCGGCGGGTCGTGAGGGGCTGCTCGCCCACCTCCGCACCTACCTTCCGCCCCGCTTCGCGTCGGTGGCCGATCGAACCGAGGACTGGGCGGCGCTGACCGTGGTCGGACCCTCCGCGGCGGGGACGCTCGCGCGGCTCGCGCTCGGGTTGCGAGCCGAGCCCGAGCTGTTGAGCGCAGGAGACGAGGGGGCGTGGTGGAGCGCCGCGTCCCCGGGTGAGGGGCTGATCGTGATGCGGACGCGGGAGGTATGGCCCGAGGCCTTCGACGTGTACGGACCTACGGCCGCGGTGGCCGCGCTGTGGTCGCGTCTCGTGGAGGAGGGCGTGACGCCGGCGGGGCTCGGCGTGTGGACGACGCTTCGGGTCGAGGCCGGCCGGCCGGCCTTCGGGATCGACATGGACGACACCACGATCCCGGTCGAGGCGGGAATCCACGAGCGGGCCATCGACTACGGCAAGGGCTGCTACACCGGCCAGGAGGTGATCGTCCGCATCCGCGACCGCGGGCACGTCAATCGGCACCTGCGGCTCCTCGAGCTCGGCGAGGGGCCGACGCCGGCCGCCGGCGCCGAGCTGCACGCGCCGGGCGGGGAGTCGGCGAAGCCGGTCGGCTTCGTCACCTCGGCCGTGGACTCACCCCGGCGCGGCGGCGTGATCGCGCTCG
>JBFFWJ010000166.1:0-7110 GCA_041570315.1 Longimicrobiales bacterium
CGAGCGTGCTGAGGGGAACGGGCTATCCGTACGCGTCCCACATGAGGAACGAGGACGACCGTCTGCTGGGCGCGGTCGAGGAGGCATTGCACGTCGGTCGCTTGGCGGGCGTCCCCGTTCAGATCTCCCACCTGAAGGCGCAGGGGCAGCGCAACTACTGGAAGGCGGACGCGGTCCTCTCCCTGATCGAGCGGGCGCGCTCAGGGGGCCTGGACGTGCACTTCGACCGGTACCCCTACACGGCGTACGCGACCGGCCTCTCGAACCTCTTTCCGAGCGAGTACCGCGCCGGGGGCTCGGCCGCCTTTCTGCGGCGCCTGCGCGACCCGGCGACCGCGGCCGCGCTGGAGAGAGCGTGCCGCGACAAGGTCGCCCTGCTCGGGGACTGGAACTCCGTGCAGATCTCGGGCACGAACGAGGAGACGTCGTGGGCGCGGGGGCGCCGCATGGGCGACCTGGCGCGGGAGCGCTCGACGGACCCGTACGAGCTCACCGTCGCGCTCCTCGAGGCCAACGGGGGCGGAGTCGGCATGATCGGTCACGGGATGGGTGAGGAGAACACGGCGAAGCTTCTCGCGCACCCTCTCGCGATGACCTGCTCGGACGGCGGCGCCTACGCCCCGTACGGAGCCCTGTCCGGGGGCTCTCCGCACCCCCGCGGCTACGGCTCCTTTCCCCGCCTTCTCGGCCACTACGTGCGCGAGCGGAACGCGCTGAGCCTCGAAGCGGCCATCCACAAGGTGACGCTCATGCCGGCGCGGAAGCTTCGCATCGCCGACCGCGGCGTGATCCGAATCGGGGCCTTCGCCGACCTCGTGGCGTTCGACCCCGCCACGGTCGCCGACCGGGCGACCTTCGACGACCCGCACCAGTACCCGGTGGGGATCCCGGTGGTCGTCGTGAACGGGGTGGTGACGCTGCGCGACGGGGAGCACACGGGATCGCTCGGGGGGCGGGGCGTCCGGGGCACGCCGCTCGCGCAGGGCTGATCCTCTAGAACCGGTAGGTGTAGCTCGCCTTGATCGAGCCGCCCCGCGAAAGCATGACCAGATCGCGGTCGTCGAAGAGCCCCGCCCCCAGGTTCCTCCAGTTGTGCGTGTAGACGAAGTACACGTCGCTGCCGGGGGTCACGATCCAGCGCAGTCGCGCGAAGAGTCCCACCAGCCCGGACTGATCGTCGTATTGGAGCTGGTTCGTGAGCGCGACCCAGGGGCTCGGGTTCCACTGCCCCTCGATCTCGTAGACGCTCGCGGTGAACTCCCCTTCGGGGAGGGAGACGTCGTTGATCTGGACGTTGGTCGCGAGGGAGACGCCGGGGTTCGGACGGAAGGTGACCCGGCCTCCGTACTGCAGCCGGTCCCCGTTCCAGAAGCTGCCGGCGGTGAAGCCGCCGTAGAGCGAGACCTTGCGGCGGCCGGCGGTCCGGCCGCTGACCCGGTACTCCCACCACTCGTAGCTCCGGTCGCCGAGAATCGTGATGCCGTCGCTGATCGGGAAGTCGCGATCCAGGTACTCGCCCGAGCGCGTGGCCTGCACGTCGATGCCGTCACCGCTCTCGAAGTTCACGCCGATCAGGCTGAGCTGCAGCTCCTCCTCCTCGACGACGTGGGTGCCGAGCTGCCACTGCCTCCGCCACTGGGCCGAGAAATCCAGGCTGCGGATCGAGCTGATGCCCGGTCTGGGGGACCAGCCGATGCGGGGCTCCAGGCGGCGGAAGTTGTTGCGGGTCACGAAGCCGAGCGTCGGATCGTAGTGGTCCCCGAACTCCCGGTAGGAGACGTGCCCGGTCCAGACGTCGTTCGGGTAGTTGAAGCGGATCCCGCGTGCCGTGAGGTCGCCGAGGCCGCGCTCGAGGGTCGGATCGGGGTTCGAGTTCCAGACGACGAACGCTTCCAGCTCCAGGTTCTTGTCGCCGAGGAAGTTGCGTGTGTTGAGATCGAGGTCCACGCCGGCCGTGTGCCCGACCTCGGGCGCGAAGCCGCTGTCGTCGGGCGAGGCCGATCGGCGCGTGTAGATCGCGCCGATCGAGGATTGCTCGAAGATCTGGCGCTTCACCCGCCCGACCGTGAAGGTCTCGCTCGGGAGCGTGTCGTCCGCGGCGGCGAGCCGGTTGAAGTACGTCTGATCGGCGGTTCCGATCTGGTAGAAGCCGACCTCGTAGCCGCCGACCTGACCGGTCAGCCGCGTGCCGTAGCGGATCGGCACGGCCTGGCCGGAGCTGAGCCCGATGTTGCGCGAGTAGAACGGCGACGGTCCGCTCCGCTGCGCGAAGGAGAAGACGCTCGAGCCCTCGAGGAAGAAGTCCCGACGCTCCGGGAAGCGCAGCGGGAAGCGCGTCAGGTTCACGCGCCTCTGGTCGCTCTCCACCTCCGCGAAGTCCGTGTTGACGCTGACCGATGCGCGCAGGCTCGACGTGACGCTGTAGTTGACGTCCAGGCTCAGGTCGCGCGGCCACTCGGTGGTCCGGTCGCGCGGCGCCACGGTCGGATCCGGGTCGGTCAGGAAGTTCTGCCAGCTGGCGATCGTGGACGGCCGCGCCTCGAGCCCGACCCCCTGGGACAGGTTGCGCAGACCGGTCAGCCGCCCCGCGAAGATCGGGCTGCGCAGGCCCTCACGGCGGCGGTAGCCCCGCCACAGGATCTCCTCGTTCTTGCGACGGATCGTGCGCTGGAAGTTGATTCCCCACTCGTCGAGGGCGGGATCGAAGTTCAGCGTGCGGAAGGGGATGCGGATCTCCGCCGACCAGCCATCGGGACGCATCTGGGTGCGAGCCTCCCAGATCCCGTCCCAGGCCTTGTTCGTTCCGCCCCCGCCACCCCCGAAGCTCCCGCCGCCGGGTCCGCGGTCGCCTCCGCCACCTCCGCCTCCGCTCAGGATCCCGTCGCCCATGAGCCCGGCGGCGTTGATCTCGAAGAAGTACCCGGTGCGTCCATCCCGGAAGGTGTCCAGGATCCACATGAAGCGGTCGTCGGTGCTCAGGATCGCGTCGCGCTCGCGCTGGTAGGCGAGGACGCCGTCGGGGTCGTCGTAGATGATCGCGCCGATATAGAGGTTGTCCGCGTCGAACAGGACGCGGATCTCGGTCTCCTCGGAGGGCACGCCGCCTTCCACGGGCTCCTGCTGCGTGAAGTCGGTGATGGGGACCGCACGCTCCCATGCGGCCTCGTCGATCCGCCCGTCGAGATCGATGTCAACGCTCCCGTCCAGCGCGTGCGCCTGGAGGGTGATCGGGGCGGCGGCCGGCTCGACGCCGCCCTGGTCGCCGACCTGCTGCGCAGCCGTGGAGGCGGCCGAAGCCACGCAGAGGGCCACCACGGTCAGGCACGCGGCCGTTGGGGAACGCATCATCCAGTCGGGCTCCTGAGGACACGGGCTGCCTTCCGGACAAGAAGACGGCATCCAACGTGACACCTTTCCGAAGCCGGGTGTTGGAGGTCCGCGCGGCGTTCGGGAGGGCCGGCGGCTTACATTTCCGTGCATGGACGGACGCGAGCAGGAAAGCCCTTCCTTCGAGGGGCTCGCGACGGAGCTGGAGACCAGGCTCCGGGAGGGGGTCGACCATCCCTGGCCGGCGTCGGGCTTCGACGACTTCGCGCTACGTACGTTCCGCGTACAGTTCGATCACAACGAGCCCTATCGGGCCTTCTGCCTCGGCCGCGGCGCCACGCCCGACACGGTGGAGAGATGGCAGGACGTGCCGCCGGTCCCGGCCATGGCCTTCAAGCATCTGGACCTGTGCAGCGTCGGAGGCGAGCCGGAGGTCGTCTTCCGGACGAGCGGCACGACGCGGGGAGCGCAGCGTCGGGGGCGTCACCTCGTGCCGCGCCTCTCCCTGTACCGGGCCTCCCTCGTCGGGCCCTTCCGACGGCACCTCCTGGCGGGCGTCGAGCGGATCCGCTTCGTCTCGCTCGTTCCGCCCGCCGAGGCGGCGCCCGACTCCTCGCTGTCCTGGATGGTGAGCGCGGCGGCCGAAGAGCTCGCCTCGCGGACGGACTGGCTGGTGGACGCCCGGGGGGACCTCGACGTCGATGCGCTGCGGGCGGTGGCCCGAGAGACGGCCCGCGCGGGCGAGCCCGTCCTCCTGCTCGGTACCGCGCTGGCCTTCGTGCACGCGCTCGCGCGGTTGGAGGGCCGCCCGATGACTCCGCTCGCGCCCGGCAGCCGGATCATGGAGACCGGCGGGCTCAAGGGTCTCGGGCGCGCGGTGCCGCGCGAAGAGCTCTACGCCGGGATCCGCGACGCGACCGGGGTGCCGACCGAGCGCATCGTCAACGAGTACGGGATGACCGAGCTGCTCTCGCAGCTGTACGAGCCGGTCCTGACCGAGGGAGCGTCGGGAGCCGGACGGCACGTCGCGCCTCCCTGGCTGCGCGTGCGCGCGCTGGACCCCGCTTCCCTGGCGCCGCTGCCGGAGGGGGAGGAGGGCATTCTCGCGTTCTTCGACCTGGCGAACCTCGGCTCGGTCGCGCACGTGCTCACGCAGGACGTCGGGGCGGTCTCGGATGGCCGGCTCCGGCTGAGGGGCAGGCTCCCGGGCGCCGAGCCCCGGGGCTGCTCGAGGGCCATGGACGAGCTCCTGTCGGCGTCCTCGACGTGACGCCGCGCTTCGAGGCGTTCGACGGGACCGCCGCGGCCGCCGCCGGCGACCTTCCGATGCGGGCGGTGCGCAGCGACGGGCTCGAGCTCCTCCACCCCGAGTGGAGCCCGGCGGCCCTCCGGCGGATCACGGAAGCGCTCGAAGACGCAGGGGCGTCGCTGCGGACCCTGGGCGCGCGGGAGATCATCCGACGGCTGGGTGCGGTCGGGGCGCGCTTCCTCGACCCGGGGGATCCGCTGCGAGCCGAGGCCCTGGAGCTCCTTCCGCCGGCCTCCGGCCTGTCCCGCGAGATGGCGCGCTGGGTGCTCGACGGGATGGCGCGAGACTGGACCGAGGCGAGGCTGCTGCGGCTGGTCGAGACCGAGCTCGAGCACCCGCGGGCGCTCGACCGCTTCGTGACCGTCCGGGGACGGCGGGCGATGGCGGTCGGGCCCCGGCTGACCGTACAGATCTTGGCCGGCAGCGTTCCGGGTGTGGGCGTGACCGCGCTCCTGCGCAGCCTCTTGCTCAAGTCCCCGACCCTGCTCAAGCCCGGGCGCGGTGACGTGGTCCTCCCGGTCCTGTTCGCGCGCGCTCTCCGGGCTTCGAGCCCCGACATGGCCGCCGCGTTGGCCGTGGCCTACTGGCCGGGCGGAGCGTCGGACGTGGAGGATGCGGCGCTCGGGGCGGGGGAGGTCGTGACCGCCTACGGCTCGGACGAGACCGTGAGGCTCCTTCGGGCCCGCCTACCCGCGACGACCCGCTTCGTGGGCTACCACCATCGGGTCAGCGTCGGCGTCGTGGGCGCAGCGGCGTTGGCACCCGGATCGGTCGACGGAACCGCCCGGGAGGTGGCCGAGGCCGTGGCCGCCTTCGACCAGCGTGGGTGCGTGTGCCCGCAGGTCGTGTACGTCGAGGAGTCGGGCGAGACCGGTCCTGAGGAGTTCGGGCGTCGCCTCGCGCTGGCCCTGTCAGGCCTGGAGGCTCGTCTGCCCGGGGGCACGCTGGACGTCGAGGAGGCGGCGGCGCTCCACCAGCTGCGGGGCACGGCCGAGGTGCTCGCCGGCACGGGGGCTGCCCAGCTCCATCACGGGGGCGCCGGGGCGACGTGGACGGTGGTGGTCGAGCGCGAGGCCGCGCCGGGCCTGCCCTGCGTGGGTCGGGTCGTGCGCCTGCGGCCCCTCGCCCACGTGGCCCGGCTGCCGGCGCTCCTGGCACCCCTGGACGGGCATCTCCAGACGCTGGCGGTGGCCGGGCTCGGAGAGGCGACCGAGGCGGTTGCCGAAGCCTGCGCGGCCGTCGGCGTCAGCCGCGTTGCCCCCTTCTCGGGCGTGGCCTTCCCGCCTCCGTGGTGGTACCACGACGGTCGGGGGCCGCTGACCGAGCTGGTTCGTTGGGTCGAGCTCGAGGGGTGAGCGTCGGGCCGCACCCGGGACTGCGGCGGGGAAGCGGGCTGCTCAGTCCTCGTCTTCGGCCTGCTGCTCCGACCGCCAAATGACCATCTGACGCCCGCCGCGGGGATTTTCCTCCACCCGAACGGTCAGCGAGTCCCCCTCGTCGATCCCGAGATCTTCCCGCATCTCCTGCGGGATCGTCACACGACCACCGACGCCGACGCTGACGTCGGTATAGTAGAGCGTCCGGTAGATGGCCATCCAAGCTCCTCGCGTTTCGCTGTGCAGCCGCATAATCTAAACAATACCCGGTTGCTCCGGTACGCATCGGAGATCGTGACACGCCGCCCACGCACCCTTCCGGATTCGAGCCGATGAGCGACGACGGACTCGCCCTGCGACTGGAGGGAGTGACGAAGCGCTTCGGCAAGCACACCGCCGTAGACCGCTTCGACTTCGAGGTCCCCCGGGGCACGATCAGCGGGCTTTTGGGACCGAACGGGTCCGGCAAGACCACCAGCATCCGCATGATCATGGGGATCCTGCTCCCGGACGAGGGCAAGGTCTCTCTCTTCGGCGCCGACCCCGGCGAGGCCCGGCGGACGCGGGTCGGCTATCTGCCGGAAGAGCGGGGGGTCTACAGGAAGATGAAGTGCGTCGACCTCGTCGTCTTCCTGGCGGAGATCCATGGCGTGCCGCGCCCGGAGGGCCGGAGGCGGGCATACGCCTGGATCGAGCGGCTCGGGCTCGGCGCGTGGGCGGACCGCCGGGTCGAGGACCTCTCCAAGGGCATGCAGCAGAAGATCCAGTTCATCGGCACGGTCGTCCACGAGCCGGACCTGCTGGTGCTGGACGAGCCGTTCAGCGGCCTCGATCCCATCAATCAGGACGTCCTCGAGGAGATCGTGCGCGAGTTCCACGCCAAGGGGACGACGATCCTCTTCTCCACGCACCTCATGGATCAGGCGGAGCGCCTCTGCGAGCGGGTATGCCTCATATCGAAGGCGCGCAAAGTCCTCGACGCCGACCTCAAGGAGCTCAAGGCCGCGGAGCGGAAGGGGGTCGTGGCGGTAGAGTTCGAGGGGCCGGACGCGTGGCTCGCGGGCCCCGAGATCGATCGCATCGAGGAGCGAGAGGGCG
>JBFFWJ010000167.1:0-7094 GCA_041570315.1 Longimicrobiales bacterium
CCTCGCGACGCTCTTCTGAGGGGCACGACCCGCATGCGACAGTCGCCAGGGATGCTCGCCGCACGGCGCCGTGAGGACACCCGATGCGTCGCCTGATCCTCTTCGACATCGACGGAACCCTCGTCTGGGGAGGGCCGGCCAAGGACGCCTTCTGTGAGGCGCTGATCGAGACGTACGGCACCGCGGGGGACGTGAAGGGCGTGAGCTTCGCCGGCAAGACGGATCCCCAGATCGCGCGTCAGCTCCTGGCGCGCACGGGTCTGGATCACGGGTCGATCGACGCCGGCCTGGAGCTCTTGTGGGAGCGCTACCTGACGCATCTGGCCGAGCGGATCGTCGAGCGCCCGGTCGAGGTCCTGCCCGGCGTGCGGGCGCTGCTCGACGCCCTGGACGGCCACGGAGACGTGGGTCTCGGCCTGTTGACCGGCAACATCCTCGGCGGCGCCGAGCTCAAGCTCGGCTCGGCCGGGCTCTGGGATCGCTTCGGCTTCGGGAGCTATGGCTCCGACCACGAGGAGCGTGACGAGCTCCCGGCCATCGCGGTCGACCGGGCGCGGGCCCTGTGGGGACACTCCGTCTCGGCCGAGCACGGGGTGATCGTCGGAGACACGCCGCGGGACGTCACCTGTGGAAGGTCCGCGGGCATGCGAACCGTGGCCGTGGCTACCGGTACGTTCACCTTCGACCAGCTCGTGGAGACCGGCGCGGACCACGTGGTCCACGACCTGTCGCGCACGGACGAGGTCGTCGAGCTGCTCACCGCGTAGGCGTCGAGGGCGGAGGCGCCGGCGATCCGGCGCGGGACGGGTGAAGCCGCGAGGCCGCCGAGGTCGCTTGATCGCCTCGTGCGGCCGAAACATCTTCTTGGACCCGACCCGCGCGGTCGCGACGGGTTCGGAAGAGGTCGGCGCCCGAGGGTGGCGCGGCCGGCATGACGCCGGTCCGATGGTTTCAACGGGAGTACAACGTGTCCAGAGCAGATCGGCGGAGGCAGGCCCGCGAGTCGGGCGGCTCCGACATGAGGAAGTTCTATTGGCTGTTCGGGGCGGTCGCCGTCATCGGCATCGGCGTCGTCGGCTACAACGTCGGCTCCGGCGTGCTGAGCAACGCCGTGGCGGCGCCCGTCGAGGTGGAGGGTCTGGACGATCCGGAGCGGCTCGTCGCGATGGCCCGCGGGGTGACCAAGGGCGACCCCGACGCGGCGATCACCATCGTGGAGTTCGGCGACTACCAGTGCCCGTCGTGCGGGGCCTTCGCCCAGCAGGTCAAGCCGCAGATGGAGCTGTCGGTCGTCGAGTCGGGCCAGGCCAAGTTCGTCTACTACGACTTCCCGATCACGTCCATCCATCCGAACGCCTTCCTCGCCGCCCGCGCGGCGCGCTGCGCCGACGATCAGGGCATGTTCTGGGAGTACCACGACGAGCTGTACCGCCAGCAGGCCCGGTGGTCGGCGGAGCCGAGCCCCGCGGGCTCGTTCATCGACTACGCGGACGACGTGGGCCTCGACGATGGGGCCTTCGGGTCCTGCCTGAACAGCGACCGGCACGCGGATCTGGTGACGGCCAACATGCAGCTCGGCCAGCTCATGGGGGTCAGCGGCACGCCGACGATCCTCATCAACGCGAACAACGAGACGCGGCGCACGCCGGGCTTCGACCTGCAGTCGATCCTGGCGACGATCGAGGCCATGACCGCTCCCGGCCCGGGCGCCAACTGACGGCGCCGTGGCCGACCGCGTGAAGGTCCGGCTGCTCTTCGTCGACGAGGGCTCCTTCCACCACGAGGAGGTGGTGATCCCGGCGTCGTCGCTGGACGGCTACGAGCGGCTCATCGACTGCGTGCGCGAGGACCCCGCCGTGCTCAAGAGCCTGCATGTCGACGTGGGGCGCCTGGTTTCGGCCTACCGCGTGGAGAAGGCCTAGGGGGACGCGCCCGACGGGGTCGGCGCTACGGGTCGAGCGCTGCGAGCGCCCGTTCCAGGCTCCACTCGTGCACCACGGCGGGGGGCCACGTGCCCCGACGCGCTGCATCCAGCAGCGCGTCGGCCTCCTGGCGTGCCCGCCGGGCGGTGTCCGGGTCGATCTGCTCGCGGCCGAAGGCCTGGTCGAACTCGTCCTCGTCGAGGAGGACGGGGTCGCCGCCCCGGGGCCACCAGAGGTCGAGGAATAGGTCGCTCGTGTGCCACACGGGGCCGTCGATGACGACCGGCGTGAGCACGTTGGCGTAGATGCCGGTCAGGGTACCGTCGGCCGCATGGAACCGGGCGATGTCGTGCCACAGCCCCGGAAAGGTGAACCACAGGGCGAGGGAGCCGCGCTCCAGCATCACGCGCCCGTCGTGGGCCATCGCGGTGTCGAGCTCCAAGGGCTCGGAAAGCGTGGCGATCACGTCCTCGCGCTCGAACACGACCCGCTGGTCGTAGACGCGCTCCTGGTCGGGGATGCGCCGGTAGTGGATCCGGACCCGGGGATGGGCGGGCTCGCCCTCGATCCGGCGGGCGGACGGTCGGCTCACGACGTGTCCGGTGCGGGCGCGACCATCTCCACGAAGACGTCCATCACCCCCCCGCACACGGCGGGACTCCACGACAGGAGATCCTCGGTGAGGTCCACGCGGACGCGCTCCGCTTCCCCCGTACGCAGGACGCGTTGAGCCGACTCGATCACCTCGGCCTCTCCACACCCCCCTCCCACCGTGCCCACGAGCCCACGCTCGGGATCGACGAGCATGCGGGCACCCACCTTGCGCGGCGTCGAGCCACGGGTCGCCACGATCGTGGCCAGGACACAGCCACGGCCGGCCTCGCGCGCGGCTACGAGCGCCTCGGCCAGGGTCCGGTCGTCCTCGTGCGTCATGTCGATCGTCTCCGTCGTTTCGAGCCGCGCGGCTCACCCCGCGTCGGGCGTGAAGAAGCGCTCCACGATGCGCTCCACCCGACTCAGGGGCCGCCCGCTCCCGCCTCGGTTCAGCAGCACGAGCTCGGCCGCGACCGCGACCGCGATCTCCTCGGGGGTCTCGGCCCCGATGTCGAGGCCGACGGGGGCGTGGATGCGCTCGAGGAGGGCGCGCTCGATGCCCTCGTCGAGGAGCTGCACGTAGGTGGCGCGCACGCGGCGACGGCTCCCGATCATACCGATGTAGGCGGGTGGGGGGTCCATGCGCAGCGCGCGGACGAGGCACTCGTAATCGTACTTGTGGCCCCGCGTCACCAGGAGCAGATGGGAGCGGTCGTGGATCGGCACGTCGGCGAAGGGGTCGGAGAAGTCCGCCCGGACGAGGCGGTCCGCCTCGGGAAAGCGCTCACGGGTCGCGAAGTCGGGTCGGTCGTCCAGAACGGTGACGCGAAATCCCAGGAGCGCGCCGAGATGCGCCATCGGCTGCGCGATGTGCCCGGCGCCGACGACGACGAGCTCCCGGACCGCCCGGCGGACCTCGACGTACAGCTCGACCGTCCCCTCCCTCCCCTCGACTTCGCGAAGCCCGTCGCGCGAGCGCGGGTGATCGAGGGCTTCCTCCATGACCGAAAGGGCTCTCCGGTCCAGCTCCTCGGACCCGAGCGTCCCGTGCCGCTCCTGCTCTCCGCCGGAGGAGCGGGTCAGGACGAGCCGGCGCCCGGCGGCCGCCCGCCCCCCGACGACCACGGCGACGGCCCCCGCGCCGCCCGCCTCCGTGGTGGCGAGCACGATCTCCGAGGCTTCAGCGGGTCCGAGCATCGGAGACCCGGCTCTCCAGCGCGGCCGCGTACGCGTCCGGCGTATCGATGTCGGTGACGACGCCAGGGTCGTCCACGGCGACGATGCGCGCGCGCCCCAGGTGACGGTGGACCACGGTGCGGGCGCCCCCCTCCAGGGAGGGATCGAGAAGCTCGGCGAAGACGGCCCGGGCGAAGATCGCCGGGTGCCCGCGCTTGGCTCCGTATACGGGAAGCGTGAGGGCGGCCCCGGCTTCGGCGGCCTCCGCGAGGAGATGCGCCACGGTGTCGGGCCGCACCAAGGGGTGGTCGACGGGGAGGTAGGCGATCGCGGCGACCGGGCCGGGGAGCTCCGCCACCGCGAGGCGGAGCGAGGTGATCGGCCCCTCTCCCGGCTCGGCGTTGACGAGGACCCGGGCGCCGGCGCGCCCCGCCTCCGCGGCGACGGTCCGGTCGCCGGCCGCCACCACCACGGTGACCGACGCGCACCCTCCCTCGCGCAGCGCGGCGACGGACCAGCGGACGAAGCTGCGCCCGTCGAGCTCGAGGAGGGCCTTGGGCCGCCCCATGCGGCGGGATGCGCCCGCGCTGGGGATCACGCCGGCGACGGGGAACGGCGGCTCGCGCTCCGTCATCCGCCCGGGGCGTCCGAGCCCGGAAACGCGTCGTAGAAGCCTCGATCCTCCGCCGCGAGCCGCTCGATCAGCGGGGCAGGCGCGAAGCGGGGGCCGAGCGTGCCGTGCAGCTCCTCGAGGGCGCCGAGGAGGGCCCGCGGGTGCAGCGTGTCGGCGAAGCGCAGCAGGCCGCCCCTGAAGGGGGGGAACCCGGTACCCATGATCATCGCGAGGTCGACGTCGCGCGCGGTGTCCACGATCCCGTCGTCGAGCACCCGAGCGGCCTCGTTGATCATCGCGTGCACCAGCCGACTTCGGATGGCCGCGTCCGGGACCCCGGACGGGGAGGGGGCCACCGGGCCGAGCGCCTCGTAGACGGAGTCGTCGACGCCCGCCTCCTTGCCCTCGTCGTAGCGGTAGAATCCCGCCCCACCCTTGCGGCCGAGGCGACCCGTCCCGCCGAGCGCGACCAGCGCGGGAGAGGGCTCCAGGCGATCACCGAGCGCGGCGTGAAGCGCGGCGCCCGCGTGCCCGGAGACATCGATCCCGATCTCGTCGATCAGCCGGAGAGGGCCCATCGGCATGCCGAAGTCCCTGGCGACGCGGTCGATCCGGTCGATGGTGGCGCCGTCCCCGAGGAGGAAGCCGGCCTCGTTGAGGTACGGCCCGAGGATCCGGTTCACGAGGAAGCCCGGGCCGTCCCGCACCACGACCGGCACCTTGCCCAGACGAAGCGCCAGGCCGTAGACGGTCGCGACCGCCTCGTCGGAGCTGCGGGCTCCGCGCACGACCTCGACGAGCGGCATGCGGTGCACGGGATTGAAGAAGTGCATCCCGCAGAAGCGCTCGGGCCGCGAGAGCGCGGCGGCCATCTCGTCCACGGAAAGCGAGGAGGTGTTCGTGGCGAGGACGCAACGCTCCGGGACGCGGGCCTCGGTCTCCTTCAGCACCGCCTGCTTCACGTCCATCTTCTCGACGATCGCCTCCACGACGAGGTCGGCGGCGGCGAGCCCCTGGTACGTCAGCCCGCCCGCGATCCGCTCCATGCCCTGCGCCGCCTCCCGCCTCGAGAGCTTGCGCCGCTTCACGCCCTTGTCGAAGAGGTCACGGGCGTGACGCAGCCCGCCGCTCACCGCTGCGTGGTCGATGTCCTTCATGTACACGCGGACGCCGTTGGAGGCGGCGAGCTGCCCGATACCGCCGCCCATGACCCCCGCGCCGAGCACGCCCAGGGCCTCCACCGAGCGGGCGCCGATCTCCTCGCTCCCGACGCGCCTCCGCTTGCGGGCCGCCTCGCGCAGGTGGAACACGTGCACGAGGTTCTTGCAGACCGGAGATACCACGAGCTCGGCCGCGATCCGGGCTTCGGCCGCCAGGCTGTCCTCGATCCGGCCGCCGAGGTGCTCCTTGAGGATGTCGAGGATCCGCAGCGGCGCCGGGTAGTTCCCGCCGGTGGTGGCGAGCACGCGCTTGCGCGCCGTGCGCAGGACGACGAGCCGCCCGACGGGCGTGTCGTCGAGCGCGCGGTTGAGGAGCGTGCGCCTCGGTGCAGACAGGCGGTCGGTGTGCCTCTTGAGGGCGAGCGCCAGCTCGAGGGTCTTGTCCGCGAAGAGCTCGGCGGGGGCGACCTCCGACGCGAGGCCCATCCGCTTCGCCCTGCGCGCGTCCACCTTCCTCGCGGTCAGGAGCATGTCCAGCGAGGCCTGCAGGCCGACCAGCCGCGGCAGGCGGGTGGTGCCCCCCCACGCCGGGAGGATCCCGAGGAGAACCTCGGGAAGCTGCAGGGTGGTCCTGGGGGAGTCGGACAGCAGGCGGTGGTCGCAAGCCAGCGCCATCTCCACGCCCCCGCCCAGGCACGAGCCGTGGACGGCCGCGAGCGTCGGCACGGGCAGCTTCGCCAGCTCGTCGTAGATCGCCTGTCCGAGCCGGATCTTCGCCTCCGCCTCTCGCGGGTCCTCGAGCGCGGCGATCTCGTCGACGTCCGCGCCCACCACGAAGGAGTCGGGCTTGCCGCTTCGGACGACCACCACGCCCACGCGCCCCTCGCGCGCCGCGGCGCCCGCTTCGGCGATCGTGTCGGCCAGCCCGCGCATCACGTCCTCGGTGAGCACGTTGACCGGCCGATCGGGATCCGAGAGGGTGATCCAGCCGATGCGGTTCGGGTCGACCTCGAAGCTCGGGTTGGCGGTCGGGTTCACGTGGACAGGGGTCGGGACGAGGGCGCCGGAGCGCAGGGAGGATGGGCGGCCGCGCCGCCCCCACGTCTCAGAATAGGTCCTGCGGCCGCAAAGGGAAGCCGCCCGGACGCAGAGCCCGCCGCACCGAGGGGGGGCGGGGCGCGTCCGGGCGGCTCGTCGATCGGCGCGCTGCGCTCGACGCGCCTACAGCTTGACGCGCTCCTGGGCGTTCTCGCGGTTGAGCACGACGGTGATCGGCTCGCCCCGCTGGACGTCGATCATGAAGTTCCAGTAGAGCTCGGTGTAGGCCAGCTCGTAGCGCGCGTGCACCCAGTACGCTCCCGGAGCCACGCGCAGGTTGCGCCGCGCCACGCCGCTGGCGTCGGTCGTGTCGACCACCCAGTCGAGCCCGGACGTGCGCGCCTTCTCGGCAAAGACGGGACCGATCCCCGCGAAGGCGTCGTCGGCCCAGTTCTCCTGCAGGATGCGGATCGAGTCCGACGCGCGGATCGTGCCCCGCTGCAGCTCGTCGAAGGTGGCGAAGGACGCCTCCATCGCACGCTCCGCCGCTTCGAGCTGGCTGTCCCAGTCCTGCCACTCGCGGAAGAGCAC
>JBFFWJ010000168.1:0-7084 GCA_041570315.1 Longimicrobiales bacterium
AAGGCGTCCCAGCTCTCCTGGAAGTCGCGGCGCCCCGGATCCCCGGTCGCGGGCGAGCGCACGGCCTCCAGCACGAACGCGAGGATCACGCCCAGAAGCCCCCCCAGCACGACGCCGATCGCGGCCCGGAGCACCGTCCCGCGCGGATCGCGCTCGGGCGGCAGGTAGGGCTCTTGGAGGACCGTCACCACGGGCGTGTCGCGGCGCTCCGCGATCCGCGCCTGCTCGAAGGACTGCACGAGCGTCGTGAGGACCGACTGCTTGAGCGTAACGTCGCGCTGCAGCCGGTCGTGCTGGAGCTCGAGGAGCGGCGAGCCCTGCCACAGCCGGTTCGTCTCCAGGAAGCCGCGCAGATCGGCCTCGGCCGTGCGCAGCTCGGCCTCCACGCTGTCGACGCGCGCCTCGATGAACTCGCGCTCGGCACGAGCCTGCGACTGGCGCGTGTCCATGTTGAAGCGCGTCACCTCCTCGAGGAGGTTGCGCGCGATCGCCTGCGACAGGTCGGGCCAGTTCGTCTGCACGGCGAGCGTGACCGTGCCGGTCGTGGTGGACGTGGAGACGCTGACCGCCTCCTGCTCCAGCCACTCGAGCACCTCCTCGAGCTCGATCTCCGGCGTCGCCTCCTCGATCTCGAGCAGCTCCACGAGGTCGGTCTCGCCGAGGCCCTCGAGCGCGTACGAGGGCCGCGCGGCCCCAAGCAGGATGACGCGCGAGGTGAGGAGCTCCTGGTAGAACGCCGGCGTCGCCTCCTCGCTCAGGGCCCCGCCCACGTTGACGCCGAACTGACCGGCTAGCGCGAGCAGGTCGGAGCCCGGCAGGGCCGAGCCCTGGGGCCGGAAGGCCGCCGCGGACGTGAACTTGGGGCCGCCGATGAAGCCGGTCGCGACCGAGAGGACCGAGACGACGACCACCGCCGACACGATCGTTACGCGCCGCCGCAGGAGGACGGCCAGCACCTCCCAAAGGGAGATCTCGTCGTCGGCCAAGGGTCGTGGAGCGGGCTGCTGCTGCGTCGTGTGCGGCTCGGTCATCCTGGCGCCGGGCGTGGTCGCGGGCGGGCTTCGCTGCGGTCGCCGCAGTATCGCCGGAGGCCCCCGGGACAGCAACCGCCCGGCCCGGGACTCCTGCCCGCGCGCGCCCGGTACTATGCTTACCCCGCTCACGCGGCCTACGCCGCCGTCGCTTGCGACCCGTGGCCGCTTCGTCCGGCCGCAGAACCGTGGAGCCCGAGACCGTGCACAGCCCGCTCATCCCCCGCCTGGCCTCCTCCGCCCTCCTCCTCCTCGCCACGGCCTCGCCGTCCGCGGCCCAGGTCGTCGACGCCCGCTACACGGAGGAGATCGAGCGGATCGCCTCCAACCGCGCGGTGGCGGAGGCGATGCGCCTCGCCGAGGCGCACGACGATTGGGCGCTCGAGCGGCTCGTCGAGCTGACCGAGATCCCCGCTCCGCCCTTCATGGAGGACGAGCGGGGCGCGCGCTTCGCCGAGCTGCTGCGGGACACCGGGGCCGACTCGGTGTGGACCGACGAGGAGGGGAACGTGATCGGGCTGCGCAGGGGCCGGACCGGAGCGCGCGCGATCGGGTTCGGCGGCCACCTCGACACGGTCTTCCCCGAGGGCACGGACGTGACCGTGCGCCAGGCCGGCGACACCCTCTTCGCCCCGGGGGTGGCCGACGACACGCGCGGCCTCGTGCTCGTGCTCTCGGTGCTGCGCGCGATGGAGCAGGCCGAGGTCGAGACCGACGACGACGTGCTCTTCGTGGGCGTGGTCGGGGAGGAGGGTCTCGGCGACCTGCGGGGGATGAAGCACCTGTACCGGGAGGGCGGGCTTTGGCCCGACGTCTGGATCGACGTCGACGGCGGCGACCTCGCGCGCGTGGTGTCGATGGGGCTCGGCTCGGTGCGCTACCGCGTCACCTTCGAGGGCCCGGGCGGCCACTCGTGGAGCGCCTTCGGCACGGCGAACCCCGCGCACGCGATGAGCCGGGCGGTGCGCCACTTCCAGGACGTCGCCGACACGCTCACCCGGTCGGGGCCGACGACGAGCTACAACGTCGGCCGCATCGGCGGCGGCACCTCGGTGAACGCGGTGCCCTTCGAGTCCTGGATGGAGGTCGACATGCGCTCGGTCAGCCCCGAGAGCCTCGACCGGATCGAGCGGGTCTTCCTCGGCGCGATGGACCGTGCGCTCGAGGAGGAGAACGCGCTACGGCGCGAGGGGGAGCCCCTGAGCCTCGTCAAGGACCGCATCGGGCTGCGGCCGTCCGGCGAGATGGATCCCGCGGCCCCGCTCGTGCAGCGCGCGCTCGCCTCGACCGCGTTCTTCGGCGAGCAGGGAGAGCTGTCGCGCTCCTCGACCGACTCGAACGTGCCGATCGCCCTCGGCGTGCCGGCGGTCACGATCGGGCGGGGCGGCGTCAGCGGAAACGGGCACGCGCCCGACGAGTACTGGGTCAACCGCGACGCCTACGTCGCGGTGCAGCGCGCGCTCCTCCTCGTGGTGGCCGAGGCGGGGCTGGCCGGTCCGGTGTCGTAGCGGAGCCGCGCTGCCCTCGGTGCTCGCGCATCACCCGCGACCACGCCGCTAATCCCCGAGCACGTACGCGAAGATCAGCGGCGCGACGATGGCGGCGTCGGAGTTGATCTCGAAGCGCGGCGTGTCCACGTCCAGCTTGCCCCAGGTGATCTTCTCGTTGGGAGGCGCGCCCGAGTAGCCGCCGTAGGAGGGGCGGGCGTCGGTGATCTGACAGAAGTAGCCCCAGAACGGCACCTCGCGCTTCAGGTCCTGGGTGATGCACGGGACCGCGCAGATCGCGAAGTCGCCGGCGATCCCGCCGCCCATCTGAAAGAAGCCCACCGAGGGGCGCTCGCCGCCGCCGTGGCTCTCCAGGTACCACTCGATGAGGTCCTGGAACTGCTCGGTGCCCGAGCGCACGCACAGGTGGTCGGGGAGCTTTCCCGCCATCACGTTCGCGCTGAACATGTTGCCGGTCGTGGAGTCCTCCCACCCGGGCGAGTAGACCGGGATCCCCGCCTCCTTCGCGGCCACCAGCCAGGAGCTCGCGGGGTCGATCTGGTAGTGCTCGACCAGCGTCTCGTCGTCGAGCACCTCGAAGAGGAACTCGGCCGGCGTCCTGCGCACGCCCGCCTCGGTGGCCCGCCGCCAGCAGCCCAGGAGGCGCCGCTCGATGTGGCGCATGACCGTCTCGGGGATGCAGGTGTCGGTGACCCGGTTCATCCCGCGGTCGTAGAGCTTCTTTTCGTCGGCCGCGGACAGCTCCCGCCAGGCGGGCACGATCTCGAACTCGCGGTTGGCGAGGAGGTTGAAGACGTCCTCCTCGAGGTTGGCGCCCGTGCACGAGATCGCGTGCACCTTGCCCGCGCGGATCATGCGCGCGAGGACGATCCCGAGCTCTCCGGTCGACATCGCCCCGGCCATCGCCACGAGCATCTTGCCGCCCGCGTCCACGTGGCGCTCGTACGCCTTGGCCGCTTCGAGGGCCTCGCGCGCGTTGAAGTGGAGATAGTGCGCCTCCATGAAGTCTCGGATCGCGCCCAACGTTCTCCTCCCGGGTCCGGTGCACAGGGCCGCCAAGTGTATCGTGGAAGCAACTTCCTGGCGACGCCCCGCGCCGGTATGATCCCCGCATGAGCGAGTCCCCGAACGGCGCGCGCGTGCGGCTCGAGGTGGACGGGCACGTCGCCCGCATCGTCCTCGACGCCCCCGAGCGCCACAACGCCCTGGAGGCCCACGACCTTTCCGCCTTCCGCGCCCACCTGGAGACGATCCGCGCCGACGAGTCCGTGAGGGTCCTCGTCGTGACCGGCACCGGGGACAGCACCTTCTGCGCCGGGGCGTCGCTGCGTCAGATGGAGAGCGGGGAGATGAGCGGCGAGGTCTTCGACACGCTCACCGACCGGCTCGCGACGGTGCGCGTGCCCGTGATCTGCGCCCTCAACGGCAGCGTCTACGGCGGCGGCGCCGAGATCGCGCTCTGCTGCGACTTCCGCATCGGCGTGCGGGGGAGCCGCGTCGCCGTGCCGGCCGCGCGCCTCGGCGTGTGCTACCCCCTCGGCGGCCTGACCCGGTACGTGCAGCGCCTCGGCCTCGCCACCGCCGTTCGCCTGCTCGTGGCGAGCGAGGAGATGGAGGCCGAGGAGATGCTGCGCGTCGGCTTCCTCACCCGGCTCGTCGAGCCCTCCGAGCTCGACGCGGCCACCGAGGAGCTCGCCGCGCGGCTCGCCTCCGGGGCACCGCTCGCCGTCCAGGCCATGAAGCGGGTCCTCGGCGACGTGGCGGCGGGGACGGTCGACGCCGCGCGGGCCCAGGCGCTCATCGACGCGTGCACGGCATCGGAGGACCTGCGCGAGGGCCTGCGGGCGCGGCGGGAGGGGCGCAAGCCGGTGTTCGAGGGGCGGTAGGGGGCGCGTCAGCCCGGTCTTCGAGGGGCGGTAGGGGAGGCTATTCCGCGAAGAGCTCGACCGTCGGAACCTCCAAGACAGTACCGCCTGCGACGGGCTGCCACCGCAGAGTCCGACCCTCGCCGATCACCTGGGTCTCGCTCACGTTCTCGCCCAGCCGCCACACCTCCACCGTCCGGTCGTGCGGATCGACGATCCAGTACTCGGGCACGCCGTAGTGCCGGTAGCGCTCGAGCTTGATGCCACGATCGCGGGCTTCGGTCGACGGCGACAGAACCTCGACGACCAGGTCGGGCGGGCCCTCGATGCCGCGGTCGGTGACGGCATCCGCGTGGTCCTTTCGCACGAAAAGGACGTCGGGCTCGACGTAGTCACCCTCTCCGAAGAGCACGTCGAACGGGCTGACGAAGACCTCGCCCAGATCGTGACTCTCCACGAAGCCGTGCAGCGTGACCACGAGGCGCTTGACGAGCCGCTGATGCCCGAGCCCGGGCGACGGCGTCACGTAGAGGTCGTCGTCGATGATCTCGTAGCGGGTGCTTCCCGACTCGGGGAGGCGCGCGAACTCCGCGTACGTCCACCGCTTGCGCGTCCCCTTCGCTTCCATGGCATCGCCCTCCTCCCGCCCAACGTAGGCGTGGGCCTGTCGGAGGAACAACGGTGGAGGGGCACGCCGGGCGATCCGATGGCATGGGGGGCGTCGTGCGAAGCCCGCCGCCGCCGGTGGGGCTCCCGACCGTCGTACCGTCGGACAGCCACTCCCACACGTTGCCGGCACCGTCGTGGACGCGGGCGGCTGTGGCTCCCCGGCAAGTCGTGACGAGGATCGGGCCCCCTCCCTGCAGGTCAGCAGCGGGCTCCGGAGCGCGCTTCGCCCGCTGGCACGTCGGCTCCGCCTCCCCCCACGGGCACGTCCCCGGCCTGCCCTTCGGCCACCTTCCCGCGCTTCCCCCTGGCGGACCCGCGTCGGGTGGACTCCCGAGGGTGGAGCGGGCGCCTAGCGAGTCCCGGGCGACGTGGCTTCGATGTTGACGGTCGTCGGACAGAGCGGCACCGGTCGCAGGAGCGTGGAGCCGAGCGCTCGTGCGTTGGATGAGCTGAGGCTGTGGCAGGGCGGCGAGAGCGTCGTGCAGGGGGTGAGGCGTCCTCGGTCCATTCCGAGTGCCACGTCTCGAACTCCCGCTCCAGGCTCGGCGCGTCCTCCTGCGCCAGGTAGCGCTAGGCGATCCAGGCGAGGTCGCGGGGACGCGGATCGACGCCGGCGGGAACGCCTCCGTCCAGCGCGTGCAGCAGCCGATCGGCGAGTGACTGCGCCGGGATCCTGCTGGGCCGTCCGCCCCCCGCAGGGGAGCCGGGCCGATGAAGAGGATGCATTCTCGCCGCTCGCAAGCGAGATCGGCGGTGATCCTGGCGGCACGGAACACCGTATCAGATATTCTGTACATCAGATATTCTGACCAAGGAGGACCATGCCCGTTCGGGAGTCGGCCCGCGTCGGCAAGCGTGGCACGCTCGTGATCCCCGCGAAGCTCCGCCGCCGTTTCGGCATCGAGGAGGGGTCGGAGGTCATCGCGGAGGAGACCGCGGAGGGCATCCTCATCCGGCCCGCGGTGACGGTCCCGCTCGAGCTCTACAGCGACCGGCGCAAAGCGGAGTTCCTCCTGACGAACGCGGTGGACGCGCAGGACTATGGCCGAGCGGTCGAGGAAGTGCGAAAGATGGGGCTCGATCCATCGGACATCGAACACCGCCGGCCTCCCGGCTCCTGAGTGGACCGCCTCTTCCTCGACGCCAACGTCCTCTTCTCCGCGGCCTATCGGCCCGACGCCGGCGTGGCGCGCCTGTGGCGTCTGGCGGGCGTGGCGCTCCTGACCTCCGAGTACGCGGTCGTGGAGGCTCGCCGCAACCTCACGACGCCCGCGCGGGTCGACCGGCTCACCCGCCTCGTCGAGCCGCTCGAGGTGGTGCGATCGGGGACGCTCGACCCCGGGCTGCGCGCGGGCGTGGAGCTGCCGGAGAAGGACTGGCCGATCCTCGGCGGCGCGATCCAGGCCGGGGCCACGCACCTGATCACCGGCGACGCGAAGCACTTCGGCCCGTACTTCGGAAGGATCGTGCTCGGCGTCCTGGTCCTCACGCCCGGGGCGTATCTGGCCAGCTAGCCCCGCGCTCGAGGGGCACGGGCGAGCTCACGTGTTGCTCGCCGAGCGTGCGATGGCGACGCAGCTCCGGGTCCGGCATCTCGGCATCTCCGTAGCGCCGAACCGGCGCACCCCCCCTGCCAAGCCATGCCTCGGCGATGGCGATCAGCAGGGACACCACGCCCTCCACTTCCCGGGCGGCGTCGAGGAGGCCCTGGCCGACCCGGTCGGCCCCTGTTGCGCGCGCCCGTCGGACCGCACGTTGCACCCCCCGACCCAGGAGGCCCGTTGAGCAACGCCGCGTCCGACCCGCTCCGCCGAAGGTCATTCCTCGCGTACTGCGGAAGCCTGGGCCTGGGCTCCACGCTCTTTCCCGGAGCGCTCTGGGCCGAGTCCGGGGGGGCGCAGGACATCACCATGACCAAGGCAAGCCGACTCTTCGGCACGGTGACCCTGCCGGCTGCCAACACCACCGGGCAGCCGATCTGGGTCGACATCAACGCCAAGCAGAGCAACGG
>JBFFWJ010000169.1:0-7054 GCA_041570315.1 Longimicrobiales bacterium
CGTTGACCGTGGCGGTGCTGGAGCGGCCCTCGGATGTGGCGGTGATCGTTGCTTGACCTGCGGCCACACCCGTCACGACGCCTGAGCTGACGACGCTCGCCACGGTGGTGTTGGAGCTGCTCCAAGTAACGGTCCGCCCGGCAAGCGTCCCCCCCGAGGCGCTCCTGGGTGTCGCGGTCAGCTGGACCGTCTCGCCGACCAAGATGTCGGAGCTGGCCGGTGTGACGTCGACGGACGCGACGGACTCGGGCTCGGAAGGCGTGGAGGGCGAAGAGGGCGAGGAGGGGCAACCGCTGATCGCGACGAGCAAGGCGAGGCTGAGACCGAAGAGGGGGCTGCGGCGGCGCATGCGAGGTCTCCGGCGAAAGGGCCAGTTGGGCTCAGCGCTATTGTAGGACGGCACGCCCGGAGCCGAAACTGCCGGGGCGCCGAAAGCGCCTTCTCGGCCCGCTCGTCCGTGTGCGACCCCACCTCGTATGGATCGGCGGAGCGGGTCGAACGCGACTTCCCGTTGTGGGGATTGCGGCTACCTCCGTCGACAGTCGCGTCGTGCACGATGCGGTTGAGGGCGCCGGCGACCGGCGGCTAGACTGTGGGCTCCCGCCGCCCGCCCGCTCCCGCCGACACCGAGGTGACCATGACGATGCCCGCCCACCCCCGCCGCCTCGCCGGCACGCTGCTCGTGATGGCTTCGACCCTCCCCGTGCCGGTGGCGGCGCAGATCACGGCCGCCGACTACTACCGTGCGGAGCAGTTCATGGGGGAGCAGGCGCGCGTGATGGTCACGGGGGATCAGGTCTCTCCGCGCTGGCTCGCCGACGGGCGCTTCTGGTACCGGAGTCGCGTGCAGGGAGGGACCGAGTTCGTCATCGTCGATCCCGCCGCCGCGACCAGGGAGCCGGCCTTCGATCACGACCGGCTCGCGTCGGCCCTGTCGGTCGCCGCGGACACGAGCTACGAAGCGCTCCGGCTCCCCTTCGACGAATTCGAGCTCGACGACGAAGGGATTCGATTCGAGCTGGAGGATACGCTGCGGTGGGCGTGCGACACGCGCGGCTACACGTGCACGGGACCCACGGTGATCCCGCGACGTCGGCGGTCGGAGAGGTCCTCACCGGATGGGGCGTGGGTCGCCTTCACGCGCGACCACGACCTGTGGATCAGGTCGACGGCGGACTCCAGCGAGGTGCGGCTGACCACGGACGGCGAGCAGTGGCACGCGTACGCGGTCAACGACCAGTGCTGCAGCCAGGTCACCGCGCCCAGAAGCGACACGGAGCGCCCACCCGCGCTGGAGTGGTCACCGGACTCGCGCTACGTGGCGACGCTGAAGCTGGATCGCCGTGGCGTCGAGGACCTCCATCTCCTGGAGACCGCCACCGGCCGCCCGGAGCTCCACACGTACCGCTACGGGTTGCCCGGCGACTCGGTGATCCCGACGTACGACCTCCACGTCTTCGACGTGGAGGCGCGCACGGGGCGCCGCATCGACGCGCCGACGCAGGAGGCCGTGAACACGGTGTGCTGCGGGATCATGGCGGACACCGTCCTGAAGGACGTTCGCTGGGCCCCCGAGGGCGACGCGGTCTACTTCACCGTCGGTCAGCGCGACTTCGACCGCGTCCGGCTCATGAGCGCCGATCCGTCCACGGGGGAGGCGCGCGAGATCCTCGAGGAGACGGCGCGGACCTACGTCGAGACGTCGCCGCTGTCGTCGGTCCTCCCCAACTGGAGGATCGTGGAGGGAAGCGGGGAGGTGATCTGGTGGTCCGAACGGGACGGTTGGGGCCATCTCTACCGATACGACGCCGGGACGGGGCGGCTCCTCAACCGGATCACCGAGGGCCCGTGGCTCGTGCACGAGGTCGTGCACGTCGACGGCTCGGCCGGGTGGGTCTACTTCACCGCCGCGGGTCGCGAGGAGGGCCGAGATCCCTACCTTCGCCATCTCTACCGGGCCGCGCTGGACGGCTCGCGCATCGAGCTGCTGACTCCCGAGGACGCCGATCACGAGATCACGGTGTCGCCCGACGGCCGCTACGTCGTCGACACGTACTCGCGCTACGACCTGCCCCCGACGAGCGTCGTGCGCGATCCGTCGGGGCGCGTCACCCAGACGCTCGAGGAGGCCGACATCGATGCGCTCCTCGAGGCCGGGTGGCGGTTCCCCGAGCCGTTCAGGGCGAAGGCGCGCGACGGCGTGACCGACGTCTACGGCTTGCTGTACCTCCCCTCCCACTTCGATCCCGAGGGCACGTATCCGGTGGTCGACTACGTGTATCCCGGCCCCCAGACCGGACCCATCGGCTTGCGCAGGTTCAACGCGAACCCCCGCGGCAACGCGCAGGCGCTGGCCGAGCTCGGGTTCATCGTCTTCCTGGTCGACGCGCTCGGCACGCCGGGGCGCTCCAAGGCATTCCACGACAGCTACTACGGGAACATGGGAGACAACGGCATCCCCGATCACATCAGCGTGCTCCAGCAGCTGGCGCTCCGCTACCCGCAGATGGACCTGGACCGGGTGGGGATCTTCGGGCACTCGGGGGGCGGCTTCGCGTCCACGGACGCGATCCTGCGCTACCCGGAGTTCTTCGACGTCGCCGTGTCGTCGGCCGGCAATCACGACAACCGCAGCTACGACTACACGTGGGGCGAGAAGTACCAGGGGCTCGTCGAGGAGTCCGAGACGGGCGGAGACAGCTTCGACTCCCAGGCCAACCATCTCATGGCCGACAAGCTGGAGGGCAAGCTGCTGCTCATGTACGGCACGCTGGACGACAACGTGCACCCCAACGCGACGCTGCTGCTGATCGACGAGCTGATCGAGCACAACAAGGACTTCGATCTGATCGTGCTCCCCAACCGCAACCACGGCTACGCGAACGAGCCCTACGTCGTCCGTAGGACGTGGGACTATTTCGTCCGTCACCTGCTGGGGCAGGAGCCGCCGCGAGGCGTTCGCCTGAGCGCCGCGGAGCCGCGCGACTGACCTTGGCTGGGGTCGCGGGCGCGTCTATGGTGGGCCTTGCCGCACCGGCAGATCCCGGAAACGGAGGTTCGAGGTTATGAGGCGCGCTCCCCTGACCCTGGCATTGCTCCTGCTCGTCGGCGCGTCCGACGCCAGCGCGCAGGTTGCTCGCAGACCCTTCCTCTTCAAGGACGCCCGTGGCGAGCTCGCCCAGGCTCGGGCGCGCGGCGAGTCGGACGTCCTCCTCGTCATCGCTTCGATGCGGGGTCGCAACGCCCGGGTCGTGGACGAGATCCGGGGGATGGGGGGCACCGTGCAGTTCCGTGACGACGATGTGGACTACGTGCGCGCCCGTGTGCCGGTCGACCGCGTGCAGGAGCTCGCGGCGAGCTCGGACGTGCACAGCGTGGACGTGTCCGTCACCGGGGTGTCGCGGTCCTTCGGAATGGCCGACGGCGAGCAGGCGGTGGCGCCCGAGCTTCCCGGCATCACGCCCGCGGACACGATCACGGAGCCGTGGCCGCCGGTGCTGGGAGACTACCCGCTGCGCAACCGCTACAGCCCGCTCGAGGACGTGCGGGCGAGAGGCTTCCTCGAGGCCAACCCCACGTACGACGGCCGCGGCGTGTTGATCGCGATGATCGACATGAGCCCCGACATGCTCCTGCCCGAGCTCCAGACGGCGACGAGCCTCGACGGCACGGCAGTCCCGAAGATCGCCGTGTACGAGGCCGTGCTCGACGTCGACGAGGAGGACGACGGACGCTGGCTGCGCATGGACGACATGGTCGAGGCCAGGGGCGGAGCCTTCGAGTATCGCGATTCGACGTACAGGGCCCCGCGTGACGGCACGTTCCGCGTCACGCTCTTCGACGAGGTGCACGCCGACACGGCCGCGGTGTTCGGGAGCCAGGGCCTCGACGGCGACGTCAACCGCGACGGCAATCCGGAGGGTGCCAGCCGCCTCTTCGGCGTGCTCTGGGACGAGGCCTCCGGCGACGTGTGGGTCGACACCGACCAGGACTTCGACTTCACCGACGAGAGGACCCTCGGCGAGTTCAACGAGCGCCGCGAGTTCGGCGTGTTCGGGACCGACGATCCCGATACGCCGGTGCGGGAGTCCATCGGCTTCGGCGTCCAGATCGACGAGGACAGGAAGCTCATCGCGCTCAACCTGGGAATCGCGAGCCACGCGTCGCTGGTCGTGGGCGCGGCGCTTGCCAGCCGGGGCGAGGAGGGGCGCTTCGCCGGCGTCGCGCCCGGCGCGCAGTTGGCGAGCGTTGCCGAGGGCGGCTCGGCGTACGGTCAGACGGAGGCCGCGATCGTCGCCGCAAGGCGTGGAGCCGACGTCATCTACTTCGAGCAGAGCTCGAACATCACCCGCAACTACCTGCTGCGGGACGGGCGGCTCGTGCCCTCGGTCATCTACGACCGGGTCGTCGAATCGATGGGCCCCTCGATCCTCTCCCCGACGCACAACTATCCGGTGCTCGGCGCGATCGACGACATCGTCATGGGCCGGGGAACGATCGGCATCGGCGGCCACGAGAGCAAAGAGAACTTCTTCCTGAACCACGGCGTGCGGGTCGAGCACGACGACAACCTGCTCATCACGGGCGGATACGGCCCCATGGGCGACGGGTCGCTCAAGCCCGACGTGATCTCGCCGTCCAACTACGTGAGCACGGCGCAGGGCTTCGTGGAGGGCCGGGCGATGCCCGGCCTCTTCCAGCTGCCGCCGGGCTACACGATCGCCGGCGGCACGTCGACGGCCACGCCGACCGCGGCCGGCAGCGTCGCGCTCCTGATCAGCGGGGCCCGTCAGGCGGGCATTCCTCACGACGCCCTGCGCCTGAAGTACGCCGTGACGCGCTCGGCGCGCTGGGTGCCGCACATCGCGGCTTACAAGCAGGGCAACGGGGTGGTGAACGTCGAGGATGCATGGCAGATCCTGAGGGAGCTCGCCGCCGGAGCGCCGATGATCGAGATCGAGAGCCGGGCGCCGGTGCGGTGGGCCTACAGCCACCTCCTGCCGACGCCGCACGAGGGGGTCGGGCTCTACGAGCGCTCGGGTTGGGACGTGGGTGACCGGGACGAGCGCGTCGTCACGCTCACGCGCAAGAACGGGCCCGGCGCGCCGATGACCTTCTCGGTGAGCTGGGCCGGAAACGAGCACGGCGCCTTCTCGGCGCCGCTGAGCGTCACGCTGCCGCTGAACGAGCCGGTATCGCTGCCGATCACGGTCGCTCCGCGAGCGTACGGGGTGCACACCGCGCACCTCACCCTCGACCATCCCGACGTTCCGGGGTACGCGCACCGCATGCTCGCGACGGTCGTCGCGGCGGAGCCGCTGAGCGCGCGCAACGACTACTCGGTCGAGAAGAGCGTCGAGGTGCCGCGGCCGGGAATGCAGAGCTACTTCTACGACGTTCCCGAAGGGGTGACGGCGCTCAAGCTCGATCTCGCCTGGGAGGACCGCGCCGTCGCGATGGCGGTGGTGCGGCCCGACACGCGGGCGCAGCGCGGGGCGCTCGTGGGCTCCGGACAGAGCCGCGTGACGCAAGTCGTGCACGACCCGATGCCGGGCATGTGGGAGGTCCGGCTGAGCGACGTCGCGGATACGCGCACGTTCGATTGGGAGCAGGCCAAGAAGGAGGAGCCGGTTCCGCCCACCCCCGCGACGCTGACCGTGTCGGCCCTTTCGGCCGACGTGTCGGTGGTGAGCGGAGGCGCGCCGGTCGCGGACAACGGCTCGTCGTCGTCGGCCGCGGCGCCGGGGTCCCACCAGGTGTGGATCACCAACCGCATGGCGGCCTTCACCGGCGGAGCCGTGAGCACTCCGGTGGGCAGCGCGCGCGCCGAGCGCCGCACGATCGCGCAGGGCGAGCAGCAGATGCTCGAGGTGGAGGTGTTGCCGGGCTCGGAGGCGCTGATCGTGCGCACCCGGGTGTCGGGCGCGGACCTGGACGTCTACGCCTTCGACTGCTCGGAGGAGGAGTGTCGCGCCGCGAGGGTGGACGGAGACCCGGTCGGGGACGAGTCGCTGGTGATCGAAGATCCCGCGGCGGGTCTGTGGAAGATCGTCGTCGACGGCGCGGACGTGCCGGCGGGGGAGGTGGAGTACGACTACCTCGACGTCGTGCTCAACCCGGTCTACGGGATGGTCGGCTCGGCCGACATGCCCCAGGAGCGGGCCAGGGACGCCCGTTGGACCGCCGCGGCGCACAGCTGGATCGCGCCGGCGGCTCACGAGGACGGCCGCGCGCCGTACCTCGTGGTCCGCGTGCGTGGTGAGCAGGACGACGAGTCCTTCTGGGTGAGCCTCGGCGAGGTCGCGACCGGGCGCGGCGCCGCGGCGTTCCCTCGCTGATCGCGGTGACTGCCGCGCAAGGCCGCACGCCCGTGCGGGCCGTTCCCCGCGGGTCCGCTACCACGGCGGTTCGGACGGGTCGACCAGGATCTCGACGTTCCGTACGATCTGCCGCTCCCGGCCCGAAACGACGTCCAGCCGGTAGACGCCTCCCGGATCGTCCGCAAGGCCGCCCCCGCCGAGGGGATTGTGGAACTTGGAGAGCACCAGCGTTCGGTCGTCGAGCCAGCCCAGGGTTTCGTGGTAGTCGAACCACGCCCTCTTCCTGCGATCGTGCACGAGCTCTCCCTCACGGTCCAGGATCACGACGCCCGCTCTGCCTCGGAGGCCGCTGACGTCGGCGGCCGGCAGCGCGAAAAGCGAGCCATCGGGGCTCCAGGAGGCCCGAGGGTTCGCGGAACGGCCGTAGAGCAGGACGTCGCTCAGGACCTGCCGCGTCTCCCCCGTGCCCACCGCCATCAGGTAGACGTGGGAGAGAGCTCCGCCGCGGACCGGGACCTGGAAGAGAATCGCACGCCCGTCGGGCATCCATGTGATCGCGTAGCCTTCCGCGAGCTTGCGGTCGGCGCTCCCGTCCGGGGACATGATGCGTAGCTCGGCTCGTCCGGGGCCGCCCTGATACAGCACACGCTCTCCGTCGGGCGACCACATGGGATTCCACGCGTCCGGGACGAGGAGCCTCGGCTCCCCCGAGCCGTCGGCGGCGGCGATCATGA
>JBFFWJ010000170.1:0-7013 GCA_041570315.1 Longimicrobiales bacterium
ATCGCGAACATAGCTCCCGATATCACGACCCGCGATGTCCACGAAGACCGTGGTGACGGGGAAGGCGTTCTCGGTCTTCACGGCCATCGGGCCTTGGAGCACCCGGACGTTGGCCAACTGGCCCAGCGGAATCGGATCGCTGCCCATGGCGGGAACGATGACCTGTTGCAGATCGTCCACGTGATCCCGCAGCTCGCGCGGGTAGCGCACGTTGACCGCGTAGCGCTCGCGGCCCTCGACCGTCGTCGCGGCGTTCACACCGCCCACCGTCGCCATGATCGCGCCGTGGATGTCGCCCACGTTCAAGCCGTAACGGGCGGCCTCGGGGCGGTCGATGGCGATGTCGACGTAGAACCCCGACACCCCCCGCTCGGCGAAGGCGCTCCTGGTCCCCGGCACGTCCCGCATCACCCGCTCCACCTCCTGGCCGAGCGCTTGAAGGGTGTCGAGGTCGGGACCGAAGATCTTCACGCCCACGGCCGTCCTCACGCCGGTCGCCAACATGTCGATGCGCCCCTTGATCGGCATCGTCCACGCGTTGGTGACGCCGGGAAGCGCCCCCGCCGCGTCCATCTCCGCGATCAGCCGCTCCCAGGTCATGCCCGGACGCCACTCGTCGACGGGCCTCAGGGTGATGGTCGTCTCGAACATGTCGAGCGGCGCGGGGTCGGTCGCCGTTTCGGCCCTTCCCGCCTTGCCCAGCACCATCTCGACCTCGGGAAAGGCGATCAGCACGCTGTCCTGGTAGCGCATGATGTCCCGCGCCTGCGCGATCGAGATGCCGGGCACGGTCGTCGGCATGTACAGGATCGAGCCTTCCTGCAGCGGAGGCATGAACTCGCTTCCGAGTCGCTGCCACGGGAGCATGGTGAAGACCACGATGGCCACCGAACCGGCCACGACGGCCCACGGCCAGCGCACGACGCCTCGAATCAGCGGGCCATAGAGGAACCTCAGCACGCGGCTCAGCGGGTTCCGCGCCTCCGGTCGGATCCGGCCCCGCACGAGATACCCCATCAGCACCGGCACGAGCGTGATCGACAGGAGCGCCGCGCCGCCCATCGCGAAGGTCTTCGTGAACGCGAGCGGCTTGAAGAGGCGCCCCTCCTGCTGCTCCAGCGCGAACACGGGCAGGAAGCTGCACGTGATGATGAGGAGCGAGAAGAACAGCGGCGGCCCCACCTGTCGACAGCTCGCGGCGACGATCTCCCAGCGATCCGCGTCCGGATCCGCGCGCTCGAGGTGCTTGTGCATGTTCTCGATCATGACGATGGCGCCGTCCACCATCGCCCCGATGGCGATCGCGATGCCCCCCAGGCTCATGATGTTCGAGCCGACGCCGACCCAGCGCATCACGATGAAGGAGATCAGGATACCGAGCGGCAGCGTGACGATCGCCACGAACGCCGAGCGCGCGTGGAAGAGGAAGAGGACGACGACGAGCGCCACGATCAACGACTCCTCCACGAGCTTCTGCCGAAGGGTGTCGATCGCGCGGGTGATCAGGTCACTGCGATCGTACGCGGTCCTGATCGTCACGCCGGCGGGAAGGCCATCCCGGATCTCGTTCAACCGCTGGTGGATCGCTCCGATCGTCTCGTAGGCGTCCGCACCGTACCGCATGATGACGATGCCGCCGACCGCCTCCCCACGACCGTCGAGGTCGGCGGCACCTCGCCGGGGCGCGGGCCCCACCTGGACCGTCGCCACGTCCGCCACGCGGATCGGAGTGCCGTTGGCCGTGGCGCCGACCGCCACGTTCCGGATGTCTTCGATGTCCCCGAGATAGCCGAGCCCTCGGATCATGTACTCGCGCCCGCCCATCTCCAGCACGCGCGCCCCGATGTCGACGTTGTGCGACCCGAGCGCCTGCGACACGCGGGTCACCGGGATGCCGAAGGCGCGCAGGCGCTCGGGGTCCACCTCGACCTGGTACTGCTTCTCGAAGCCCCCGAGGCTGGCGACCTCCGAGACTCCCGGAACCGAGGTGAGCTGATAGCGGATGTACCAATCCTGGAGCGAGCGGAGCTCCTGCAGGTCGTGCGCATCCGACTCCAGCACGTACTGGTAGACCCACCCCACCCCGGTTGCGTCCGGGCCGATCGTGGGCTCGACCCCGTCGGGGAGCTGCCCGCGGATGCCGTTGAGGTATTCGAGCACCCGCGATCGGGCCCAGTAGATGTCGGTGCCGTCCTCGAAGATCACGTAGGTCAACGACAGCCCGAAGAACGAGAAGCCCCGGACGACCCGAGCCCCCGGCACCTTGAGCATCTCGGACGTGATCGGGAACGTGATCTGGTCCTCGACGATCTGCGGCGCCTGCTCCGCGAAGTCCGTCTGCACGATGACCTGCACGTCCGACAGGTCGGGAATCGCGTCGACCGGCGTCGTGAGCATCGCCCATGTCCCCACCGCGGCCGTGGCGGCCGACAGGAGCAGGACGAGGCCGCGGTTGCGCAGCGACCATCGGATCACGGCATCAATCATGGCCCTGATGCCCCCCCGCGGACGAGTCGGGTGCCGAGGCACCGGCGCCCGGCTCCACCGCGCCGTGCTGCATGCCGGGCATGGCTCCCCCCGTCGTGCCGAGGCGCGACTCTGCGTCGACCCGGAAGTTGGCCGCGGCGACGATCTCCTCTCCCGCCTCGAGCCCACCGAGGATCTGCACGAAGTCCCCGGCGTACACGCCGAGCACGACCTCGCGGGGCGCCAGCATCCCCTGGTCGTCGTGCGTGAAGACGAGGTTGCGCTCGCCCGTGACGATCACGGCCTCGAGCGGGACCGCGAGCTCCTCGTCGCCGATCGTGACGTCGAAGAACATGGTCGCGAACATTCCCGGCTTCAGGCTGCTGTCGGGGTTGGGAAGCGCGACCCGAACCCGGTTCGTGCGGCTCTCGACGTCCATGACCGGATAGACGAAGTCCACCCGACCCATCAGGTGCTCTCCGGGGAAGGCCGAGACCTCGATGTGGGCCTCCATCCCCTCACGGATCAGCGCCACGTCCCGCTCGAACACCTCGCCCTCGACCCAGACCTCGGACAGATCCGCGATCCGGTACACCGTCGCGCCGGGTCCGACGCGCTGCCCCTCGACGACGTCCTTGTCGAGCACGATGCCGTCCACGGGCGAGACCAGCGTCAACGTCTTCGTCACCTCACCCGATGCCTCCAGCCCGGCGATCTGCGCGTCGGTGATGTCCCAGTAGCGCAGGCGGCGGCGGGCTGCCTCGAGCATGCTCGTCGCATTGTCGGAGGCCGTGCCGGACGCTCCGGCCAGGTCCGAGACGAGGCGGGCGGCGATGACGAGCTCCTCCTGCGTCGCGACCAGCGCCGGGCTGTAGACGGTCATGAGCGGCTGACCCCGACGGACCGCCTCGCCGGTCGTCCCGACCGGGAGGGCCTCGACGAAGCCGTCGACCTTGGGCGTCACCTCGGCGATGCGCGCCTCGCTCGCGACGATCCTGCCCACCGTCCGCAGGGTCCGCTGCAGGGACCGCTCGGTGACCGTGAAGTAGCGGACGCCGAGCGCCCTTTCCTGCTCGGGGGTGAGGTGCACCATCTGCCGCTCGGCGGGCGCACCCATCTGATGCTGCGAGTGGTCCATCTCCCCGGAGCCGGCCATCGGCGCGTCCGGCGCGCTCATGTCCATCTCGGCTGCGGGCCGGTCCCCGCACGCCGTGAGCAGCAGCGCGACCAGAGTCGCGATCGCCTGTCGTCCCTTCATTGGGCACCTCCGGGGATCACCCCGATCAACGCGTCGATTCCCGCGAGCGCACTCTGGTACTCGGCGGCGAGACGCAGTCGTTCGATTTCGAATTGGTTCACGAGCATCTGGCTCTCGAGCACGGCCATGAAGTCGAGGCTCCCGACCCGGTACGCGGACAGCCCGGAGTCGACGGCCGCGCGGGCCTGAGGCAGCACGTCCGTGCGCAGCAGCTCGGAGACGTCGGCGGCCCTGACGGCGTCCGCGCGCCGTTCGGCCAACGAGGCGTAGGTCTCGTGATAGAGCTCGCTCTGCGCGGCCGACGCGGCCGACTCCGCGGCCTCGGACTCCCGCACCCGCGGCTCCTGGATCGATCCCCGACGCAGGGGAATCGGAACGCCGACCATGAGGGAAAAGAGATCCGGAAACTCCGGCCTCTGGCTGTAGCCGAGCGTGACGTTCACGTCGGGCAGGTGGGCTCGAGCCGCGACCTCGCGTTGGGCCGACGCGGCTTCGACTCGGGCTCTGGCCGCCCGCACGGCGGGGCGGCGGTCCGCCAGGATCACGAGCTGGTCCAGCTCCGGGACGCCATCCGTCGGAGGCGGGAGCTCCAGCTCGCCGACGGGCGCGTCCGGGGCCAGACCGAGGAGCGCGTTGAACCGCGCGGCCAACGCGATGCGCTGCTGCTCCATGACACGGATGTCCGCTTCCATGCGAGCCTGGGCGACATGGGCGCGCAACACGTCCTGCTGCGCGCCGAGCCCGACCGAGTACTGGGTCGAGGCCGTCTGCTGGAGATCGGCCAGGAGGCGCTGCGTGCCGTCCATCACCCGAATCGCGCGGTCGACGTACGCCATGCGGTAGTAGAGCGTGCGCACCCGCTCGACCACGGTGGCGGCGACGTCCGCGGCGTCGAGCTCGGCGGCCTCGGTCAGCCGGTCTTCGCGCTCCGCCGCCGACGAGCGCTTGCCGGCCCACGGGAGACGCTGGGCCACCTGAATCTGGTTCATGGTCATCGCCTGATCCGTCCCGGCGTCGAACGGCCAGTTCATGAGCCCGACGCTGAGCATGGGATCGGGCAGCGCACCCGCCACGGTCCCATGCTCCCTGCGCGTCTCGACCCGAAGACGGGAAGACTGCACCTGCGGGCTCTCCCGCAGCGCCTGCGCGATCGCGTCTCGGATGTGGAGCGTGTCGCTCCGCGTGTGTGCCTGCGCCACGGAGCCGGCGGGGAGTGTGAGCCCCCACAGCACCATGGCGAGTCGGCTGAATCGGCGGCTGAACACCGATGCCTCCCGTGAAGATCTGAGTCGGGACGTCTGGGGTGCGCAGGTCCGGAGCGGGCCTGGCACCGTCACCGCTGACGCGGTCGGGGAGTCCTCAGATCCTGGGAGGCGGAGTCTTGCTCCTGAGGTCGTGCTCGACGGGCCGGTCGAATGCCGCGAGCTCTCGGGTCGACCTCACCCAACCCGAGAACGACTCGTCGGCCGGGGCGGCGGTGACGACCGGAACCGAACAGGAGGAGAGCGCGACGCAATCCCGTGAATCAGGACCGTCACCATGCTGGTGGCCGACGTGAGCGGTCGCGTCGTCCATCGTCGCGTCATGGTCGTGCACGTCGACGGGCTCATCGCCCAGGACGTGGCCCGCCGCTTCGTGACCCTCGGCGCCCTGAGCGCAGGCCCCGAGCGGCATCGCGAGAAGCTGGAGCGTGAACAGCCCCAACAGAAGCCGGCCCCGACGGCGACGACGGTTACCCATGCCGAGAAGATCGCACCACCGGGCGCCGACCACCAACTCGCCGTTGTCGCGTCATTGCGATGTCCGCGATGCTCGTGGAGCCTCGCCTGCCCCGTACCCCTCGCGATGAGCCAACGGTTCGGGGGGAAGGCCGCAGCCCAGGCCACGGCGAGTGCCCTCCCGGACGGCCGTGCCCGACGTCGTCAGGGCTGCCCCGCGGCGCCCGGAGGGACGGGGGAGCTCGCCGACTGCGTGTGCACGACCTTCCACGCTCCGCCGATCCAACGGAACAGATAGGTGCCATGGCCCCGGTTGTGGATGTCCCGACCATCCGGGGTCGTCAGTTGGATGTCCGTGTCGACGACCGCCCACGCGAAGTCTCCCTCGAAGTGCGTCTGCACGTTGTCGAAGCCCAACCGGAGGCCCAGCTCGGCCTCCGGCTCGACGTGGTTCACCACCAGGTCCTCGAGCCCGACGTTCTCTCCGCCACCCTCGAAGTAACGGGCGCCCTCCCAGTCGAGGAAGTGCTCGTAGAAGGGCGTCCCGTCGCCCTGCTCCCACCCGAGTCGCACGTCTTCGATGATGGACTCGATCAACGCCGGATCGTGATGGGTGGTGTCGGGCGGGGATGGTGTACAGGCACACAGAAGCAGGATCGCCGGAATGATTCGCTGGGGCATGCTGGTCATCGCTCGAGGAGGGTCGGAGCCGATCGCGCAGATCGGGGCTCCCGTGAAAACGTGCGTCCTCAAGCTAGGGGCTCACAGTCCCGGTGAACACTCGAAGGGCGCACGGGGGGACCTCGGGTGGACGTCCGCGCCGCGGCCTCAGACGCTTGATGCCCTGGCTCCCATGGCGATGGCTCTGGCGTCTGCGCAGGCGATGGGCGCTCCGCCGCTGGCGCCTCGGTGCGCTGACGTCTCCGCGCCGTGTGAACACACTCCTCGACGACCCATCCACCCGATGAGGTTGCCACGGCGACGCGGCGTCTCTGCAGTGGACGGGGCGCCCCCGCTCCCGGACGGCGGAAGAGTGTGAAAGAACGGACGAGCCCGGAGAAGGCGACGTTGGTCGGGATCAGGCCACGGTGACGCGAGGGACGGACATCACCCGCTGCAGCGCACGGCGTTGCCTCGACTTTCGCAAACGACGGGCTTGGTCACTTGCGCGCTTGCACTCTGGTCGTCGGTCACCTCCAGGGTGACCTGGAAGACACCGGCCTCCGCGAACAGGTGTTCGAGCTCCGGCCCGGTGCTCGGGCCTTGCAGCGGTACGATACTCCCGTCGGAGTCGCGCCGAATGGACCACAGCCAGGCCTGGATCAGCCCGTCGTCCACGCTCCTGTCACGGAACAGGCATTCGTTGCCACGCCTGCACACGATCTGGAAGTCAGCCGACGGCGCGACGTTCGGCGCCGTCACCGTCACCGCCTGCGTCACCGCGTCCGTCGCTCCGTCGTCGTCGGTCACCGTCAGCGTCACGTCGTACGTGCCCGCCGAGCCGTACGTGTAGCTCGGACTCGCCTGCGTCGACGTGCCCGCTCCGTCGCCGAAGTCCCACAACCACGTCG
>JBFFWJ010000171.1:0-6990 GCA_041570315.1 Longimicrobiales bacterium
CAGAGCTCCTGATCGTACGTGCCGATCGTGGGCGCGTCCTCCGTGGCGGCCCGCTTGAAGCGCACGTAGGAGTTGATGTGCGAGTCCGCGAGGTGGTGCACGACCTGACGGGCCGTCCACCCTCCCTCTCGATACGGCGTATCGAGCTGCGCGTCGTCGAGCCCTCGCACGGCCTCCCGCAGGCGGGCGGGGTGGCGCTCGATCGCCTCGATGAGCGACGTGCGCTCGTCGGCGGTCAGGGGCCGACCCACGGGCGCGAGGGGCCCGATCGGGTATCTGGGGTCATCCATGGACGGGCTCCGCTCGTTCGGGTGATCTGTCGTGGCCGGTCGCCGCGCGGGACGACGGTCGCGCGTCCCGCCGCCCGATTGCGTCGGCCTCGGTCACGCCGCACCGTGCGGGCGACATGTCCGCATACCCCCGATTCTACGAGATCGTGCGCCGCGTGCCGACCGGTCGCGTCACCACCTACGGGGCCGTCGCACGGGCGGCCGGCCGGCCTCGCCATGCACGCCAGGTCGGCTACGCCATGGCCGCGCTGCCGGACGACCACGACGTGCCCTGGCACCGCGTGGTGAACGCCCGCGGCGAGATCAGCCGACGATCCGGACCCCGGACCCACGAGCGCATACAGCGGGCGCTGCTCGAAGCCGAGGGAGTGCGATTCGACGAGCGCGGCCGCATCGACCTGGAGGCCTTCGGCTGGCCATGAGCCCGCCGGCCGCCCGGCATCCACGGCGCCGACGCCCTGTCGGGGCTCCAAACGCCCATGTATTGTGCCTTTTACCAGTTACTATGACTATATAACTGTTCTAAATCAATTTACATAGTTACTCTACGAGCTCTCGTGAATCTCATCGGGCCCGACCTCGCGCTCGACCTCCTCAACACGGGAGCCGGCGTACACCACGCCTCCGTCGATCCGCTCGACGGGGGGCCACGGCTCCGGACCTGGCTCCTCGAGGCCGGGCTTCTGGACGGGGCGGTGCGCGTCGAGGAGATGCGATCGCCCCCGGTCACCCGGCTCGTGGGAGAAGAGGCCAGGCGCCTTCGGGACGCGGTGGCCCACCTCTTCGAGGCCCACCGCAACGGTTCGACCGCTCCCGAGCAAGCCATCTACGCCGTGAACCGGGTGCTGGCCGCCGGCACGCTGTCGGCGGCCCTCCGCTTTCCCGAGGGCGGGCTGGCCTGGTCGGAGGCCGAAGCGCCCGTCCGGCCGCTGGCCCTGCTCGCTCCCGTCGCCCGCTCGGCGGCCCACGTGGTGACCCACGTGGAGCCCGCGCGCCTGCGCCGGTGCGCCGCGGGCGACTGCGCGAGTTGGTTCGTCGACGCGAGCAAAGGGGGGCGGCGCCGGTGGTGCTCGATGGCCCGCTGCGGCAATCGAGCCAAGGCGGCCCGCCACCGCCGAAAGGAAAAAGAGCGCGCGGACGGCTGAGCCGACGCCGACCGCTTGCTCGGGCTTCCGGGTGGGCCGCATTTTTCCCCGCCCCGCAGATCGCGCCCCCGAGGCCGTGCACCGGCCTCGAGCCACCCGGACGGAACCGACAACGATGCGCCTCACCCCGATCACCGCTCTCGCCTCCGTCGTCCTCGCCGCCTCCGCGGCGACCGCCCAGGGTCCGGTCGCCGACCCTGGGATCGAAGCGGCGATCGCGCGCGTCTCCCCCGAGCGGCTGCACGACTACCTCGCGGCGCTCACCGGCTTCGAGACGCGGCACTCGCTCTCGTTCTCCGAGCGGGAGGACTGGGGGGTGGTGCCGGCCCGAGAGTACATCCTGCGAACGATGCAGGGGTTCAGCGACCGGCTCGAGGTCGCCCTGGACTGCTACCGGGTCGCGCCCCAGGGCAGGATTCCCGAGGAGGCGGAGCTGTGCAACGTGGTGGCGGTGCTCCCGGGGCGCAGTGATCGGCGCGTCTACGTGAGCGGCCACTACGACACGGTCGCCCGTCAGGAGGGCGGCGGGTTCGACTGGACGCGCTTCGACAATCCGGCCCCCGGCGCCAACGACGACGGCAGCGGAACCGTCCTCACCATGGAGGTCGCGCGCGTCCTCGCGCAGAGCGGGATGGAGTTCGACGCGACGCTGGTCTTCGTGGGCTTCGTGGCCGAGGAGGAGGGTCTGGTCGGCGCGAGCCTGCACGCGTCCAGGGCCGAGCGCGAGGGGTGGACGATCGACGCCGTCTTCAACAACGACATCATCGGCAACACCCTGGGCGGAAACGGCATCGTCGACGCGCGCACGGTGCGCGTGTTCTCCGAGGATCCGATGGACTCTCCCTCGCGACAGCTCGCCCGCTTCATCCGACGGCAGGCCGCGGTCTACGTCCCCGGCCACGAGGTTCGCCTCATCGCTCGCGAGGACCGCTTCGGCCGGGGCGGCGATCACACCGCCTTCAACCGGCGAGGGTTCGCGGGCGTGCGCTTCAGCGAGTCACGGGAGAACTACAGCCGGCAGCACATGGCCGCCGACACGCTGGGGGGCGTCGACTTCGAGTACCTGGCCCGGAACACGCGCGTCAACGTGGCAGCCGTGGCCACCCTCGCGTTGGCTCCTCCCGCGCCCGACGTCCTCGGCCGGGCGGGGCCGATGCTAGACCGCGGAGCTTCCGGATACGACGCCGCGCTGGCGTGGAACGCCGCGCCCGGGGCCGTGGGGTACCGCGTGGTATGGCGCGAGGCCTGGACCCCCGACTGGCAGTTCGAGGTACGTGTCGGAGGGGTCACCGAGCACACGCTGCCGGACATCTCGATCGACGACTACGTCTTCGGGGTGGCCTCGATCGGACCGGACGGACACGAGAGCACCGTCTCGGCGTATGTACGCCCACCGAGGGAGCGCAGTGAGATCCGAGAAGTCGGCCGATGACGAAGGGGATGCATGGCCGGTCCGGCGGTGACCAGGCCTAGGCGGCTCCGCGCCCGCGGCGCCGATCCCGTGGCCCGGATCGACCGGGCCGCCCGGCCGGCGCCATGGCTCTCCGCCTGGGCGCTGCCGCTCGTCGTCGCACTCGGCGTCACCGCGCCCCCCGCGCTGGCTCAACAGACGGGCACCGTCGGGGGCCGGGTCCTCGACCGCGACTCCGGAGAGCCCGTGCCCGGGGTCCTGGTCGAGATCGTCGGCGCCACCTCGACCCTGACCGACGCTCGTGGAGTCTTCATCCTCGAAGGGGTCCCCTTGGGCCCCCTCGAGCTGCGCCTCCAGCATCTGGCGTACGGCACGCATGCCCGCGACGTGACCGTCGAGGCCGGCGGGGAGCTCGCCCTCGACGTCTCGATCTCGACGCAGGCGATCGAGCTCGCGCCGCTCGTCGTCGAGACGCTCGACGAGCTCGCCCTGAGAAGGCGGACGTCGGGGCACTCGATCAACGAGATCACCGTTCAGGACATCGACGAGGCCAGCCGGGCGGGCCTCAACCTCGGGCAGCTCCTGCAGACTTCGATGCCGGGGGTGATGGTGAGGCCGGGCTTCGGCGCCCAGATGTGCGTGACCTATCGCGCCATCCGGACCGGAAACGACCGCGGAGACTGCGACGGCGTATCGGTCGTGCTGGACGGCGTGCCCGTGGCGGACCCCAGCTACATCTACAGCTCGATTCCGCTGCGGGACATCGAGCGCCTGGAGATGCTCTCGCCGGGACAGGGCGGGGTGCGGTACGGCATGCGCTCGGGCCAGAGCGTGCTGCTCATCGAGACCAAGCGCGGGCACGCGACGCGGCGCAGCGACCTCTCGCGCCTCTTGACGGGCTTGGACTGGACGGGGGAAACCGAGCCGTACCCCTGGCTCTCGGTCTTCGGCCGGGCGTTCGTGGCCAACGCGATCGGGGTCGGAATCGGCCTCGCGATGGCCGAGCGCTGCTTCTGGACCCCGGACACGTCGGCCTTCGCCCTGCGCACGCGCTGCGCCGGCGTGGCGACCGCCGGCGCCAGCATCCTGAGCGTGGCGCTTCCCGCCGTGGGCGGCAGCGCCGCGGCGCGCTGGGGAGGGGGCACCGACCGCAGCCACGGTCGGATCGTTCCTTCGATGGTGACCGCCGGCATGATCCTCACCGGGGGCTATCTGCTGCTCATCGGGGGGGACGGCGGCACGGAGAGAGCGGGCATCGTCGTCCTCGGGGTGGGCGTGCCGGCGGCGATGACGCTCTCGGACCGCATCTTCCGCATTCTTCGGTGAGGCACCGAGCGAGCGGGTGTCGCGACACCTCCGTCGGAACTCCTCCCACACTCCACTCGAATCCCTGACTGGCTCATGGTGCAGACCGTCCAAAGAATCCTCCGTTCTCGGGCCCTGGGCCTGAGCGTGGTGACGCTCGCTTCGTCGGGTTGCTTTCGGTACGTCCCCGCCCAGCTCGAGGCGACCCCCGCCGGGGAGGGCGTGAGGGTGCGCGTGACGCGCCAGGGCGCCGCCGAGCTCGCCTCGGTGACCGAGGTCGACCGGGACGTGCCGACGGTGGACGGCACCGTCGTGGGTGTCGAGGAGGGTAGCCTCCTCCTCCAGGTGCCGGTGGGTCGGCGCCAGGAGGGCTTCATCGCGTCCAACCTGAACCAGATGGTGCGGATCCCGACCGGCGAGATCCTCTCCTTCCAGCGGCGGGAGTTCGACGGGCTCGCGACGGGTGCGCTCCTGGCCGGGAGCGCCGTCGTGCTGACCGCGGCGATCGCCTTCATCTTCGATCCCTTCGGGGACTCGAACCGCGATCCCGAGGACCCGCCCGACGATCTTCTCCTCCGGTTCGGCCTGTTTTCCATCCCGATCGGCTGAGCGAGGGCGCGCCGAGCCATCTCCACGGAGCGTACGACCATGAGCAGAGCATTCGGAGCCTTGCTGGCTGTCGCGCTGTGGGGTGCGGCCTCGGGCTGTCTGGACGACGACATCACCGGGACCCGCCCGCTCTCCTTCGAGCTGTCGGCCAACCCCACGACCGTGGCGACCGGGGAGACCGTAACCTTCTCGATCGTCGCGACCGGCACCGGACTCGCGCAGGTCACCCTCCTCTACGGGGACGGGGAGCTGACGGAGCGGCCCTACTTCGGCCCGGTCGAGATCGCCGACATCTTCGTCCACGCCTACTCCGCCCCCGGGACCTACGAGGTGGTCGGCGAGCTCGTCGGCGTGGACGGGACCGTGTCCGACACGGTGACGGTCATCGTCAACTGACGGGCCGGGGACCGGACGCGCTTCGAGGGCGCGGCGGGCGCCGCCGCCCCTCGCTCGAGACCCCTCCCGCGGCAAACCCTTGTCCGAGCCGGGTGCGCCGCCCTATAGACGATAGGGAGCAAGGAACCCTCCAGAGGAATGAGCATGCGCTCGAGCACGAGCCTGTTCGGGCTGGCCCTGACGATCGCAGCGACCCCGACCTCAGGCTTCGCCCAGGAGGCTTCGGCCCACGCCATCGTGGAGCTCGTGGCCGACCGGTACCCTGACACGCCCGACGCGCGCGGCCTCCTGCCGACGGCGCTGGCCGAAGCCGAGATCGCGGCTGAGTACGCCGCCCTCGCCGGCGCCGACTCGACGGTGCTCTCGGCGAGACAGCGGTACGCCGGCTACGTGCTGCACGCCATGGATCCGGCGGTCGTGTCGAGCGGACCGGGCCTGGGCTACGGCCTGAGACCCGCGGCCGGGCGGGTGGCCCAGGAGATGCAGCGCGCGACGGTCGCGGAGGACGCCTCGGAGAACGTGAGGGTCCACGGTCGGCCGATCGCGGAGGCGGCGGCCAACGCGGGCCTGTGGGCGGAGGAGGCCGTCGCGCTCGCGAGCCGGCTCAGGCAGGCGGCCGGCCCGGACGAGGCCGCCCGGCTCGGTCGGGAGCTCGCCTCGCTGACCGACATGATCGTGCGGGGCGTCGACGGAAACGGCGACGGCCGGCGAGGCTGGCCCGACGGGGACCTGGGCCTGCGCCAGGCGGCCTGGCACATGACGCTCCTGAGGCGCGCGGAAGGCCTCGCACGCTGAGGCGTGGCGCGGGACTTCCGCCCGCCCGGTCCGAGCGAGGCGGCGAGCGCCCCGTCTCCCGGACGCCCGGTCCCCACCCCAACCCCGGCCGTCAGCGCATCAGCACGAGACGCAGTTGTGGTTGTTCTTGGAGCCCAGGCTCTCCAGGAGGGCGATCGTCTCCGGGAACGGGCTGATCCGCTGGACCGGGCCGTTCGCCATGTCCGCGGTCGTGTGGCCCTGACGGCTCACCACGGTCACGTCGGCGCCCTTGTCGACCAGGTAGTGGATCATCTCGTTGTCGCCGCGCGACGCCGCCCAGTGCAGCGGGGCGAAGCCGTTGGCGTCCCGGGCGTTCACGTCGGCGCCGAGCTCCTCGACCAGATACCTCAACACCGGAAGCCACGCGTCCGGCGCGTGGCGATGTGAGACACCGGCGAACCCGGTGCCGTAGGCGTGCCCCGTGGCGGCCAGGATCGGGTAGACGTCCGGGCCCCCCTCGGGCACGGGCGGCAGGCCGGACGGATCCGCGGCGTCGTCCCCGCCTCGTCCGAAGCGCCTCGCCGGAGCCTTCATGGTCGGGATCGACGGGTCGGCCGCATGCTCGATCAGCATCTGCATCGCCGGCAGATCCAGCGCGTAGGCCGCCCGCCAGAACGGCGTGGCGCCGCGGGTGTCCACGTCGAGCTGCGTGAAGGTGTACTCCATGAACCAGAGGTGCTTCGTCAGGCGGACGTTGGGATCCGCTCCGGCATCGAGCAGGGCCCTCATCACGTCGAGGTGCGTGGCCTCCTGCTGCTGGTACGCCTGCTGCTGCGGGTACCGGGCCTTGGGTGCCCAGTACGTGTTGATCGCCGCGTAGAGCGGCGTCGTGCCGGCATGGCTCGCCAGGTTCGGGTCGGCGCCCCGCTCCAGGAGCATCAGCGCGAGGTCGAAGTGGCCGTTGACCGTCGCCATCAGCATGGGGCTCGTGCGATCCCCTTCGGTCGGCCGATCGAGGTCCGCGCCGGCGTCCAGTAGCTCCATCACCACGTCCACCTCCCCCTCGCGCACGGCGTCC
>JBFFWJ010000172.1:0-6990 GCA_041570315.1 Longimicrobiales bacterium
CCTATTACTACCCGTCGTACCTGCCGGGCTACGAGCCCGTACCCGAGGGAGACGACGTCGAGAGCTCCGGAGGCCAGCTACTGGCGGAGAGCGTGTCCCGGAGCGGCTCGCGCTAGGGAACCTCTGCACAAGTCTGGTGCGCCTCGTTGCGCGTGCCACGGTCCCACATTGGAGGCGCCTCCCCGAAGGCACGGCCGGAGCTGGGTCGAGGGGAGTCGACGGAGAAGATGGGGCCATGCCGCCGCAACCCACTGCCCTGACCGTAGCGCCGCTCGGGCTCGTCGTCGTTCCTGGCCCGAGCGAAGGAGGTCGGGAAGGTGCAGGCCCGCTACGCCTCGTAACCGCGTACGCGGAAGCTCCCTTCCTCGCCCTGCGCGCGGCGCAGGGCCATGGTGGCCCGCAGGAGGAGGTCCTCGGGCGTGGTCGGCTCCTCGCTCGCGACGGCGCAAAAGCCCGCGCGCAGTTGCGCGAGGGCCTCGGCGCTGAGCGTGCGGCCCAGCCTCTTCGCCTCGGCCTCGGCAGCGTCCAGAACACGGTCCGCGAGGCGAACCGCACCCTCGTCGTCCGTACCGGGGGCGATGACGACGAACTCACCTGGCCCGAGACGGCCCAGCGTGTCGGAGAGGCGTGTCACCTCCCGCAGCGCGGTCGCCACCGGTTGTCCGATGGCCGCTGCGATCGCGTCCGCGTCCTCGGAGCTCGTATCGCCACCGCCCGGGCGTTGCGGACCAAAGGCGATGCAGGTGAGGGGTCGGTCGGATCGGACCGCGTCCGCGCGGATCTCCTTTGTGCGACGAAGGATACCGCGGACGTTGTAGAAACCCGTCTCCGGGTCGGTCAATCGTTCGTCGCGGACCCGGTCGGCTTCCTGCTTCGCGCGCACGAAGGTGTCCATCCGCAGGATGAGCTCGTTGGGATCGACGGGATGCATGAGGATGTCCCATGCGCCGGCGCTCAGCGCCTCGAGCCTCTCGGCCCGCCCCACGCTCGAGCTGGTGATCATCAGCATCGGTGTCGTGGGGTAGACCGTGGGAGCCTCTCTCAGCCGGCGCACCAGGTCGATTCCGTCGATGTCGGGCAGGTGCAGATCCACGAGGACCGCATCGGGGCTGACCTTCTTCACGAGATCCAGAGCCTGCTGTCCCGTGTACGCCTTGAGCACGACGTGGCCCTTGGGCCGCAGGATGCTCTCGATGGAGCGGGAGGTCCACTCCTGGTCGTCCACGAGAAGGACGAGAGGCGTGAGGTCAGGCGGATTTTCTACGCGATCCAAAGTGGGTCAGCGCCGTCGAGGTTCGGAACGTTGTCGAACGAATCGTGAGCACCCGAACTGCAAGAACTGTGCACCCTCAAGGAAGCTCAAACGCCCTAGAGACGCTATTCGAACGTGACCGCAGAAGCAAGGATTTCGTAGTGTGAGCACAGCGTCACCTGTGGAGATCACGCCACAAAGGCTCGGCAATCCCCTGCCCCTTCGAAGGCGGCTGGGACGAACATTCTGTACGGACCCGACACCCAGGCCTACCTTGGAGGTATGAAAGCGAAGACACTGGTCACGATGGCCGTCCTGATGCTCGTCGGCGCGGCTTCTTCCCGCGCACAGATTCCGCTCGACGCCGATCCCGGTCGGGCCCAGCGCACGCGTGCCGACCTCGAGCGCCTTCTGGAGACCTACGAGGAAGTCTTGCAGTCGCCGGCGTACTCCGGAAGCGTGAAGGAACGCGCAAGCCAGGATGCCGACCGGATCCGCTGGCGACTCGAGAACGGGGACTTCCGTTTGGGCGACAGGATCGTCCTGTACGTGCAGGGCGAGCCCGAGCTTCCGGACACGGTCTCCGTTCAGGCCGGTCCGCTGATCAACCTTCCTCTCTTCGGTGACATCTCGCTGGCCGGCGTTCTCCGGTCGGAAATCGAAGCCCATCTGACGACGGAGCTCGCTCGGTTCATCCGCGATCCGGTCGTGCGGGCGCAGGGCCTGATGCGCATGTCCATCCAGGGCTGTGTTGGCGCGCCGGGCTTCTATGTCGTTCCCGCGGACCTGCTCCTCAGCGAGGCGCTGATGCTCGCGGGAGGACCCGGGGGCGAGGCGAAGCTCGACGACCTGCGGGTGGAGCGGGGGCCGGAGTTCTTGTTGGAGGGGGACGAGCTGCAGGATGCGCTCCGCGAGGGCTACACGCTCGATCAGCTGAACTTGCAGGCCGGTGACCAGATCTTCCTTCCGGGCGGTGAGAGGATGAGCTTCTTCACCGTCTTCGGCACGGTCGCCGGGCTCGTCGGGACCCTGGGCTGGATCTTCTTTCGCCGCTGAGCTAGGGCTGCTCCGATCGGCTCCGGAGCTCCGCCAGCACGACCTCGTGGAGGTGGCCGTTCGTCGACACCCCCGATCCACCGTGCAGCGTCTCCTCGCCATCCAGTGAGGTGAACCGGCCGCCCGCTTCGGTGACGATCGTGAGGAACGGGCCCGCGTCCCACGGAGCCATCACCGGATCGACCTGGGCCTCGACCCGTCCGGTGGCGACGAGGGCATGGCCGTAACAGTCGCCCCACGTTCTCGAGAACGCGCAGCGCTGCTGCAGGGCCCGCCAGCCGACGCCTTCGGGCCTCGAGAGGATTCGCTCGACGTCGGTGGTGCAGATCACCGCGTGCTCGAGTCGGGTGACCGGCGACACGCGACACGGGGTCCCGTTCCAGGTGCAGCCCAGGCCCGCGCCGGCCGACACCGTTTCGCCCAGGGGCGGGAAGTGGGCGACGCCTACCGCGCTCTCCCCCTCGACCTCGATGCCGATCAGCACGCCGTAGAGGGGGACTCCCCGCATGAAGGAGCGAGTGGCATCGATCGGGTCGAGGATCCAGCGAACTCGGGCACCCTCGTTGGACTCCCCGTACTCCTCGCCGAGGATCGAGTGATCCGGATAGCGCTTCTCCACGCGCGCCCGGAGGAGCTGCTCGGCCTCCCGGTCGGCGGCGGTGACGGGGGATCCGTCACCCTTGGCCTGGTGCTCGACGACCCGGCCGTAGTAGCGCAGCGTGACGTGGCCGGCTTCGAGCGCTAGCTCGGTGGCGAAGTCGCGAAGCTCCCGGATCTCGCCCACCCGTCGGTCTCCGGGCACTACCGGGCCGCCCTCTCGCCCCGTTTCACGGCCTGCTTGACCTCGTACATGTCCGCGTCGGCGGCCCTGAGGACGTCGTTGACCGTGGACATCCGGTCCGGATCCCACGCGGCCACGCCGATGCTGAGCGTGATGCCGTACCTGTCGAGCGTCTCGTCGTCGGCGACACGCTCCTGGACGCGGTCGGCGTAGTGCCGCGTGCCTTCGAGATCGCTCCCGGAGAGCACCGACACGAATTCGTCGCCACCATAGCGCGCCACGATGTTCATCGCCCGGTTCTGACCGGCGAGCAGGCGACCGACGGCCTTGAGGATCTCGTCGCCCACCAGGTGCCCGAGGGTGTCGTTGTAGTGCTTGAATCGATCGATGTCGATCATCACGATGCCGAGCGGCCGGCCCCGTTGCGCCGCGGCGACCTCGTGATCGAGGTGGATCTGAAGGCGCCTGCGGTTCGGAAGCCCGGTCAGCGGGTCGGTCAGGGAGAGGGCGTGCAGCTCCGCGTGCAGCCGGGCGTTGCCGAGCGCGACGGCGAACTGGTTGGCCAGGCGTTGGAGCACCGCGGTGTCCTCGTCCGTGAAGCGCCGAGCCAGCCGGCTTCCCGCGGTCAGCACGCCCTCGACGTGACCGCTGACGATGACCGGGACCCCGATCGCGGAGCCCCCCGTCAGGTGCTCGGCCACGGCCTCGGGGAGGTCGCTGACCCTCAGGTCGTCGAAGATCACCGGTCGGCGCTCCTCGCAGAGTGAGCGGCGCAGCTCTTCCGAGACCTCCCACTCGAGCCCGATCGGGATGGCGATGTCGCCGCCGGATTTGGCCACCCGACACGTGGGATCCCGCTGGAGGTCGCACAGCCAGACCGCCGTGCCGTCCACGCTGAGGATCTCCTCGACGGCGTTGATGACGCGGTCCAGCATCCCCTCGGGGTCCAGCTCGCTCGTGAGGGCGCGGCCGATCTCCTCGAGCTGCTCCGCTTCCCTCCGGCGACGCTCCAGCTCCGTGAACTGGATCGAGTTGTGGATCGCCACGGCGGCCAGGTCCGCGATTCCCTGCAACAGCTCGAGATCCTGCTCGGAATACGAGCTCGGCTCGCAGCTCTGGGCGCTGATCGCCCCGAGCATGCGGCCGTCGAACAAGATGGGCGCCGTGACGGCGGACCGCGCCGCCGCGGTGTCCTTCCTGCCCAGGACGAGCAGCGCCCCGTCCGTGAGGTCGTCGTGGACGATCGAGCCGCGCTGGGTGCGAAACACCTCGGAGTCCGAGCCGCGATAGGAGACGTCGACGTGCTCCACCTCACCGGCGTCGGCGTAGAGCACGATGCGCGCCAGGTCACGGCCGTGGTCGTGCAGGGCGAGGTAGAAGCCCGAGGCCTGGAGCGCGGCCGAGGTCTCGTCATAGATGGCCGCATGGAGCTCGCTCGGGCTCAACGTCGCGGACAGCCGACGGCTCGTTTCGAGCAGGATCCGATAACGGTCCGCGTCGGCCAGCTTCTTGGCTTCCGTCTGGGTCATCGCGCTGGCGTGGGCCTTCGGCTGCCGAGCAGCTCGGGTTTGCTCAGTGATGACTGTCGATGAGCCCAATATTGGAGCGAGGGATGCGGGTCACAATGTCGCTCGTGGCTCAAGTGTCTTGGATCCGGTCCAGATAGTTGCCGATCTCGTAGCCGATGGCGGCGATCAGTCGGGCCTCTCGCAGGTCCGGCTCGGCTCTGGTGAGGATCGTGCGCAGCGTGCGCATGACCGCGTCGGGCCGGCGCGCCTTGTAGAAGTCGAGGCGATCCAATCCCGCCGCGAGCGCCGCGAAGGTCTCCTCCAACTCCTCCTGGGTCGGAGGGCGAGTGGCCCGCCTTCCGCGGGGGAGCGGCTCTCGGATCCCTTCCACGGCCAGGAACATCTCGTAGGCCAGGACCAGAGCGGCCTGCGCCAGGTTCAGGCTGGAGTAGCCCGGATCGGTCGGAATGATCGTGACGGCATGGCAGCGATCCAGCGCCTCGTTGGTCAGGCCGCGGTCCTCCCGGCCCAGGAGGATGGCCGACGTGCCGGTGCCGACCCTTTCGGCCACCATCGCGGCGGCCTCCCGGGGCCGGACGTAGCTGCGACCGGCCGTGCGCGCGCGGGCCGTCGTTCCCACGACGAAGGTCCGATCCGCGAGAGCTCCGGTGAGCGTGTCGTGGATCGTGCACCCCTCGATGAGGTCCCCGCTTCGGTGCGCGATGCCCTCGAGCCGGTACGCGTCGAACTCGTCGGGACGCACGAGCCGCAGGTCCCGGAGCCCGAAGTTCTTCATGACTCGGATCACGCCACCGATGTTGACGATGTCCTTGGGGTGATCGAGGACGATCGCGACGCTCGCCGGGTGGTCCGGGCCGGGCACGGAAAGGGGGAGCCGGGCGCGTCAGTCGCGCTCGTCCGTCTCCGTGTCGTCGGGCGGCGCCTGCAGCTCGCCCTTGAAGTTCCTGATTCCCGAGCCGAGCCCGCGCGCGAGCATCGGCAGCTTCTTCGCGCCGAACAGGAGCGTCAGGATGGCGAAGACCAGCACGGCCTCCCAGACGCCGAAGGTGATCAGGCCCAGAGAGGTGGTCATGGCGCTCATCGCATGAGAACCTTGGCGATCGTCTGCTTCTGCATGTTGGACGTGCCCTCGTAGATCGTGCCGACCTTGGCGTCGCGGTAGAGCTTCTCGACGGGGTACTCCGTCGTGAAGCCGTACCCACCATGCAGGTCGATGCACGTCGACGCCACCCTCTGCGCGGCCTCGGAGGCGTACAGCTTGGCCATGGCCGCCTGGACGAGAAACGGCCGACCGGTGTGCTTGAGCCGGGCGGCGTTGTAGACCAGGAGCCTGGCCGCCTCGATCTCGGTCGCCATCTCGGCGAGCTGGAACTGGACGCCCTGGAACGACCCTACGGCTCTCCCGAACTGCTCCCGCTCCTGGACGTAGCGGACGGTGTGCTCCAGAGCTCCCTGCGCGAGGCCGAGCATCTGCGCCCCGATGCCGATTCGGCCCTCGTTGAGCGTCTCGATCGCGACCTTGTAGCCCTCGCCGACCCGTCCCAGCACCGCCGAGCCGGGAGCGCGCACGTCCTCGAATACCAGCTCGGTGGTCGAGGAGGCGCGGATGCCGAGCTTCTCCTCCTTCTTTCCGATCGAGAGGCCCTCCGAGTCGCGCTCCACCAGGAAGGCCGTGATCCCACGGTATCCGGCGCCGGGATCGACGGTCGCGAAGACGATGTACAGGCCGGCCTCGCCCCCGTTGGTGATCCAGAGCTTGTGGCCGCGAAGGATCCAGTCCTCCCCGTCGGGAGTCGCGCGGCAGCCCAGCGCGAACGCGTCCGAGCCGCTCCCCGCCTCCGACAGCGCGTACGCGCCCACCGTATCCGTCGCGAGCCCGGGCAGGAATCGGGCCTTCTGCTCGTCGGAGGCCCAGCGAAGAAGAGCGTTGACCACGAGCGTGTTCTGGACGTCCACCAGGACGCCCACTGCAGGATCGACCTTCGAGAGCTCCTCCACCACGAGCACGGAGGTGAAGAAGTCCGCTCCGGATCCCCCGTAGGCTTCGGGGATCTCGACGCCCATCAGCCCCATCTCGAAGAGCTGGCCGATCAGAGCCGGATCGATCTCTCCGGCCCGATCCATGTCCTTCACCCTGGGAGCGATCTCGGCGGCGGCGAAGTCACGAACCGCCTCCTGGAACATGCGCTCCTGCTCGGAGAGGTCGGTCAGGGCGGGTCGGGCTTCGGCGAGTAACGTGGACATGGGTCCCGTCGAGGGTGGGTCGATGCAGCGGCCGGTGCCGCGTGGGGTCTGGGGAGACTACACCGGGAGCAGGATCTCGTTTCGGGTCAGGCGGGCCCGGGCACGTCGCCCGTCCCGGGCGGCCCGCC
>JBFFWJ010000173.1:0-6941 GCA_041570315.1 Longimicrobiales bacterium
GCGCCGTCGACATGGTCCACGACTGGTTCGCGAACGACGCCGCCGGGCAGGACGAGATGGTCTTCAAGCTCGCCTCCGACATCCAGGTCGATCAGCTCACGGAGATCGAGCGCATGGAACTGATGCTGCAACACAGGAGCCCACGATGAGCCGCTATCCGATCGCGCTGCTTTGCACCCTCATCTCCGCGGCGGGCTGCGCGTCTTCGATGGCGTCCCCCGGTGCGCCGGCCCCCGAGGACGACCCCGGAGCCCGGATCCGCGCGGAAGCGGCCGCGTCCGTACCGAGCCCCGATCCCCGCGTGGGCCTGGCTCCCGGCCTGACGGGGGCGGGAGAGGCTCTGTGGAACATGAGGCTCCTGTCCAGCACCCGGCCTCCGGACGACTTCGTGGGGGTGACGAACTCCGACCTGGCCTTCTCCGGGCCGTACGTGTTCCAGGGCAACTACAACGGCTATCAGGTCTGGGACATCTCCGATCCGCGCGCGCCGACGCTGACGGACTCCTACCTGTGCCCCGCGTCGCAGAGCGACGTCTCGTTCTACGAGGACCTGCTCTTCGTCTCGGGCGAAGGTCTCGGCGGACGGATCGACTGCGGCACCGAAGGCGTGCAGGGAGCGGTGAGCGGGGATCGTCTGCGGGGCATTCGCATCTTCGACGTCGCGGACATCCGCAACCCTCGCTACATCGCCAACGTGCAGACCTGCCGCGGCTCGCACACGCACACGGTCGTCGAGGACCCCGACGACCCCGACAACGTCTACATCTACGTGTCGGGGTCGGCCCCCGTCCGCCCCGCCGAGGAGCTCCCCGGCTGCGTCGCGGTCGCCCCGGACGAGGATCCCAACAGCGCGCTCTTCCGCATCGAGGTGATCCGCGTGCCGCTGGCGGACCCGGCCCGGGCCGAGATCGTCAGCTCACCGAGGATCTTCGACGACCTCGTGGCGCCTCCCACGCACGGCCCCGCTCCCGACGACCTCGCCGAGATCGAGCGCGCGCGCGCCGCGGGCGCCTTCGTCGTGGAGATCCTGGGAGAGACGCTCGTGCTCCCCGAGCGGATGACCAGCCCGATGCTCGACAGCATCGTCGAGGCCCGCGGGGGCACCGGCGCGCCGACCGCCGCGGACAGCGCCTCGCTGAGCGCCGCGCTGCCCGACATGCTCATGCGCATGTTCGGCGTGGAGGACGATGCGGGCGACGGCCCCCGGCCGGGCCCGACGCAGTGCCACGACATCACCGTGTACCCCGAGATCGGGATGGCCGGAGGCGCGTGCGAGGGCTACGGGCTCCTCCTCGACATCCGCGATCCGGTGAACCCCCGACGGATCGACGCGGTCTCGGACGAGAACTTCTCGTACTGGCACTCCGCGACCTTCAACAACGACGGGACCAAGGTCCTGTTCACCGACGAATGGGGCGGAGGAGGCGCGCCGAAGTGCCGCGCCAGCGACCCGCCCGAGTGGGGCGCCAACGCGATCTTCACGATCGAGGACGACGCGATGGACTTCCGCAGCTACTACAAGCTGCCGGCGCCCCAGACGCCTCAGGAGAACTGCGTCGCGCACAACGGGTCTCTCGTCCCGATCCCGGGCCGGGACGTGATGGTGCAGGCCTGGTACCAGGGAGGGATCTCGGTCTTCGACTGGACGGATCCCATGAACCCGTTCGAGATCGCCTTCCACGACCGCGGGCCCGTGAACGGCGAGCGCATGGTCATGGGCGGCTCCTGGTCCGTGTACTGGTACAACGGCCTCATCGTGAGCTCCGAGATCGCCCGCGGTCTCGACATCCTGGAGCTGGCGCCGAGCCCCTTCCTCACCCGGAACGAGATCGACGCCGCCAACACCGTCCGGCTCGACCACCTGAACGCGCAGGGCCAGCCCCGGTACGTGTGGCCCCCCTCCTTCGCCCTGGCCCGGGCGTACGTGGACCAGCTCGAGCGGGGAAGCGCGCTCTCAGCCGCGCGGGTCGCCTCGCTGCGCGGGGGCCTGGCCTCGGCCGAGCAGCTCAGCGCGACCGCGAGGGCGGAGGCGCTGCGGCGCCTGGCCGGAGAGCTCGACCGCGAGGCGCGCGGCTCCGGGGATCCGGACAGGGTGCGGGCGCTCTCGGCCGCGCTCCGCGACCTGGCGGGCGCCTCCCGCTAGGCCGTCGCGCTCCGCTGACCGGGCAGAGCGGGCCCGCATGGAGGACAGGCGAGCACGGGGAGCGGCAACCACGGCCGCCGCGGGCGGCTACGGCACCGGGGCGCGCGTCTTCCACTGGCTCGTCGCCGCGATGGTGGTCGTGCAGATCCCGGCGGGCATCGGCATGACGAGCGAGCCCCTGGCCGCGCTCGCCGACCCGCTCTTCATCCTGCACAAGGGGCTCGGCAGCGTCCTGCTCCTGGTCGTGGTCGGGCGCGTCGCCTGGCGGCTCACGCACCGACCGCCGCCGTTTCCGGACTTCATCCCCGCGCGCGAGCGCCGCATCGCCCACGCCACGCACCTCGTCCTCTACGGGCTCCTGGTCCTGATGGCCGTGAGCGGGTACGTCCGCACCGTCGGGGACGGCTACCCGATCGAGCTCCTCGACGCGATCGGCGTGCCGACGTTGCTCCCCTTCATGCCCGGGATGGCGCGCGTGATGCTCGTCGTCCACCAGTTCGCGGTCGTGGCGCTGATCGCTCTCGTCGCCGTGCACGTGGGTGCCGTGCTCCAGCACCAGCTGATCGCGGGCAACCCCGTGCTCGAGCGCATGTGGCCTCCGTGGTCGCGTGGCCGGAGCTCCGAGGACGCGTAGCCGGAGCTCCGGAGACGCGTAGCCGGAGCCAAGGGGACGCGGCGCGACCCACCCGATCCGCTCCGCGAGGAAGCCCGGCGGCCGTCAGGGCGTCGGCTCGAAGAACCCGAAGTGCTCGAGCATGAAGGACCGAATCGCCACGGCGAGCGTGGCCGCGTAGGCGCGGCGGTTCGCGTCGCTGTCCCTCAGGCCGGGATAGTGATGCTCGATCTGGATCCCGCTCACCACCTCGCTGTCGTCCAGCGAGCCGTGGCGTCGCGTATTGTAGCCGCCGGTGAAGTACGGATCGCCGCCGGGCATCGGATCGCCCGGGCTCGGGAGCACCGGCACGCCCCCGGCCTCCAGGAAGCCACCCAGGCTCGTCGCACCGCGCAGGATCTCGGCGAAGGTATCGGACGAGGTCCGGCCCAGCTCCCGGATGCTCGTCAGCTGCACCACCGACAGGGTGTTCAGTGAGGCGTCCGATCGATTCAGCCAGTCCGAGCCGAGCAGGTAGCCGAGCTCGAGCCTGCTCTTCGGGTGTCCGTGCCCGTGCATGTCGAAGTACATGCCCGCCCCGAAGTCCCCGGTGACCTCGAGCCTGCCGGTCTCGATGTAGCCGTGGAACTCCTCCCAGGCGTGCTCGGCGAAGGCGCTTCCCTCGGCGGCTTCCGTGATCTCACGGTTGGGATCCAGCTTGGCTCGATGCAGATGTGACACGACCACGTGCGGGGCGTGGCCGGTCAGCTCGACCAGGGCGTCGCGGACGGCGAGCGTGAGCTCCGCGGTGTTACGATCCGTCCCGGTCGCCCCGAACGTGCGGGTCGGGATCTCGCCGGGGAGGAGGTCCCCGCCGTGCGGCGCGGACAGCACGACCGGAAGCTCGCCCGGAATGTACTCGATGTACTCCCTGCGGCCGAAATAGCTTACGCCCGGCACGTATCGGGATACGCGCTCCGGTACGTAGACCTCGAGCGTGGCGGTCGCCGACACGCCGCCGATCGTGGCCGTGATCGTCGTCGAGCCCTCCGAGATCGCGGTCGCGATCCCCCTCTCGTCGATCGTAGCGATCAGCCGGTTTCCACTGGACCACTCGGCGGCGCCCCGGTACTCCGGATGCCCGTCTCGATCCAAGGTCGTCGCGTAGAAGTCCACCGTGCCACCGATGCCGACAGCCAGAGCGGCCTCCGGCTGAACCTGGACGCCGAAGATCTCGGAGGCGATCGGCTCCCGGCACGTCGCCGCTCCCAGGAGGGCGACGAGGACCACGGAGCGACGAGCCGCCAGGCCTGAGGTCGATCCTACGCTCATCTCCCCAAGGTAGGGAGCGATGGAGCCGCTCGCTCGGGGGCGTCGCTCCGGTGCCTGAGTCCCGCCACCAGGTCGTCGGCAACACGAGCGGATTCGCGCCTACCCCGATCTGGCGCACGGGTGAGCAGCCAAAGCGAGGACGGTGGGGTGCGCGGTGGATGCGGCTACGCATGAGCCCCGCCGGGCGCCCCTCCCGTCCAGGAACGCTTCCTCCGACGAGCGCGAGCGTCCGTGGTCGCTTGCACCCCGCCCGCGACGGGCGCACACTGCCCCGGACGCCCCCCCTGGACGTTACCCGCCACCAGGCGTGAGCCGCGCGGAGGACACATGGCAGACCTGTCGATGAAGCTCTCACCCAACTTCCAGCTCAAGGAGCTCCTGCGCTCCGACAAGGCGGAGCGGGACGAGGAGCTCAAGCGGGAGCAGGAGAATCCCCCCGACGAAGTCGTCGAGAACCTCAGGTACGTGGTGGAGAAGGTTCTCCAGCCGCTCCGCACCGGGCTGGACTTCCCGATCCGCCTGAACTCGGGCTACCGCTGCCCCGGTGTGAACAAGGCCGTCGGCGGCAGCTCCACGTCGCAGCACTGTCTCGGTGAGGCGGCGGATCTGGACCTCTCCTCGGCATTCCTGACCGAGCCGCGGGTCGCACCCGTGCGCGAGCGGATCCAGCAGGCCGTCCAGCAGCGTGTCGGCCGGCCCCTTCGAGACGACCTCGAGGCCAACTTCTACCTCTTCGCGAGCATCTGCCTGCAGCTCGACACGCTGGACGTCGACCAGGTCATCCACGAGTACGGGGAGGGCTTCGGCCAGCCCGCCTGGATCCACGTTTCGGCGTCGCGGCGGCAGAACAAGCGGCAGATCCTCTTCGTGGGATCGTACACCAACAAGAAGTACCTGCCGATGACGGTGGAGGAGGCGTTGCTGAAGGGGACGTAGGAGGCCTCTGGGGCGGGCCGCGAGCGGGGGGACGAGCCCAAGCGATGCGACGGGGACGGCGATCCGTCCGCCCCGATCTCGACGCCGGGACGAAGCGCGCGTACCATGCAGCCGACGGGATCCACGCGATCGAAGGGTACGACCATGCTCCGCTCCCTCCTCGGGCTCCGGCTCACGGCCCTGGCCACCCTGCCCCTCCTCTTCCTCACCCTGGGCGTCGAGCACGGAGTCGCCCAGGAGGACGAGGGCTTCCCCTACGAGACGCTGCGCTCGCCGGTCATGGGGCTCCGTGGCGCGGTGGCGACGAGCCAGCCGCTCGCGGCGAACGCCGGTCTCGACATCCTCAAGAAGGGGGGCAACGCCGTCGACGCCGCGGTCGCGACGGCGGCCGTGCTGAGCGTGGTCGAGCCGCACAGCACCAGCATCGGCGGCGACGCGTTCATCATGATCTATCTGGCGGAGGAGGACCGCCTCGTCGGGCTCAACGCGAGCGGGCGGGCGCCGTACGCGATGACGCTGGACGCGCTGAACGAGAAGCTCGAGCAGCACGACATGGACCGCATCCGCGGCATCTACTCCGTGTCGGTCCCGGGTGCGGTGGACGGGTGGTTCCAGGTGCTCGAGAAGTACGGGACGATGACCATGGCCGAGGTCCTCGAGCCGGCGATCCACTATGCCGAGCACGGCTTCCCGGTGTCCCCGATCATCGCGTCCTCGTGGCGCGGGCTCGAGCGCAGCCGGGAGCCCTCGACGAGGGCCGCGCTACTCCTCGACGGCGAGCGCGCGCCCCGGGCCGGGGAGGTGTTCCGCAACCCGGACATGGCCCGCTCCTTCCGGCTGATCGCCGACCACGGCCGCGACGCCTTCTACAAGGGGCCGATCGCCGAGGCGATCGTCGCATACTCCGACGAGCACGACGGCTTCCTGACGATGAAGGACTTCGAGGACCATACCTCGACGTGGGTCGAGCCGATCTGGGCCGACTACGAGAACTACCGGCTGTACGAGCTGCCCCCCAACGGCCAGGGGATCGCCGCGCTCGAGATGATCAAGATCCTCGGCAACGTCGACCTCGGCGCCATGGGGCACAACTCGGCCGAGTACCTGCACCACATCATCGAGGCCAAGAAGCTCGCCTACGCCGACATCATGGCGTGGAACGGAGACCCCGACTTCAACCATCTGCCGACCCGGGAGATCATCTCGACGGAGTACGGGCGGCGTCAGTTCGAGCGCATCCACCCCACGAGGGCGATGGAGCGCCCCGAGTCCGGGATCCCCCGGGGCGGCGACACCGTCCTGCTCGAGGTCATGGACGAGGACCACAACGCGGTCTCGTTCATCTACAGCATCTACTCGAGCTTCGGCTCCGGTCTCGTGGCGCCGGGAACGGGCTTTCCGCTCCAGAACCGCGCGGCGCTCTTCTCGCGGGAGCCCGGCCACGTGAACGTCGTCGAGCCGCACAAGCGGCCCTTCCACACGATCATCCCGGCGATGGCGTTCAAGGACGGCGAGTTCTTCATGACGTTCGGCGCCATGGGCGGCGCGGTGCAGCCGCAGCAGCACGTGCAGATCTTCCTGAACGTCGTCGAGTTCGGGATGGACGCGCAGCAGGCGGTCGAGATCCCGCGCATCAACCACGACAGCGGTCTCAGCGTCACGGTCGAGCCCGGCATCGACGCGTCGGTCCTGGCCCAGCTCGAGGCGTGGGGCCACGACATCCGACGCAGGACGACGCGCGGCGGCGTCGGCGGCGCCCAGATCATCATCTTCGACCGCGAGACGGGGGCGATCATCGGAGGGTCCACCCCGCACAAGGACGGCATGGCGGTGGCCTACTGACGGGGGGCGCGGCGGTGCCCGCCCGCCTCCTCGGCGCGCTGACGTCCAAGCGCGCCGCCCGGCCGCCGCGGGCCGCCGTCGCGCGGACGCGCGTCC
>JBFFWJ010000174.1:0-6902 GCA_041570315.1 Longimicrobiales bacterium
GAGCATCGAGCAGATGCCGGTCGCGGCGAGCCCGAGCAGGCCCAGCCGGCGGGCGAGCCCGGTCGCCGGGGCGGAGGATTCGTCGGGGTTGGCCATGGTCAGGGGGTCTCGGTCGCGGTCGGTGCGGCGATCCGGGGGAGCACCACGAGCGCCATCGTCGCCGCGGCGAAGCTACCCAGGATCACCGCGAGGCCGAAGCGCCGCGTGGGAGGAAAGGACGAGAGCACGAAGATGCCGAACCCCGCGCACACGATGCCCGTGGCGGCGAGAACCGGGCCGCCGACCTGGGCGAGCGCCTCCGGCCACGGCCGGGTCGAACCGGCCCCGGTCAGCGTCCGGACGCGCGCGACCAGGTGGATCATCGCGTCCGCCCCGATGGCGAGCGCGATGTTCGCCGCCGGGGACGTGATGATGTCCACGGCGATGCGCAGATGGCCGAAGGCCCCCAGGATGACCGTCGGAATCGCGATCAGGCAAAGCCACATCGTGAGCGCCACGCGCGCGGACCGCGACACGATCGCCGCCACGCCGAGGAAGAGCAGGAGCAGGCCCCCGATGCCGATGCGCAGGCTGGAGGCGAGGAGATCCCCGAGCTGGGCCTGGAGGTCGTAGAGGCCCGCGAGCAGGACCGGCTCGAGCCCTGCCCGGCGCACGTCCTCTGTCAGGCGAGCCATGACCGAGCGCCGCGGCTCGGCCACGCCCTCGCGGATGCGCAGAGCGAAGCGAGCCTCCCCGCGGTCGGGGCTCACGTATCCGAGGCCCACGCCACCGAGGCGCTCGCCGGAGGCGATGTCGAGGAGGAGGGGAACGGGGAGCAGCCCCGCGAGGGGCAGCGTGCGCGCGTGGGCGATGAGGACGGGAGGGGACAGGACGACGCCCACCGCCGAGTCCGCCTCCAGCGCTCCCTGCAGGACCTCCATCGCCGCCAGCGCGGCGGGGCCGTCGACCCGCGTACCGTCCGCCGAGCGTACGCCGAGATCCAGCGTGCTCGTGCCCCCGTCCGCGTCGATCCGGTCCAGCCCCCGCCGGATCTCCGATGCCGGAGAGAAGTAGCTGAGCAGGCTGGGATCGGTGTCGAGTCGCGGGAGCCCGGCGGCGAGCATCACGACGAGCGCGCCGGCGCCCGCCACGATCGCGCGTCTGCGGCCCAGCCCCGCCACCGCGCGCAGGCCCCCGTGTGTGCGCGCGCGCGCCCAACGGCCGAGGAACGCCGGATAGACCAGGTACGCGACCGCCAGGGCGGTCACGGCGCCCACCGCCCCGGCGACGCCGAGCTCGCGCAGGGGACGCGCCGTCGCGATCAGGAGGCTGAGGAAGCCGAGCAGCGTGGTCGCCATGCTCCAGAACGAGGGCTCGAACGTCTGCCGCACGCCGATCGCGAGCGCGGCGCGGCGATCCTGGCCAGACTCCAGGGCCCGAGACCAGTTCCCGGTGATGAAGACCACGTGGGACAGGGTGAGCACGAAGATGATCGTCACCAGGTTGGCCGTGAGGAGGCCGATCGGGACACCGAGCGCCTGAACGATCAGCAGCGTGCTCGCCACGGACACGCAGCAGGTGCAGAGCGTGCCCACGACGACCGCGGCGTCGCGGTACACGAGGCCGATCAGGAGCGCGAAGACGAGGATCGCGGAGAGGCTGAACACGGCCAGATCGCGATCGAGGCTCCGCCGGATGAGCTCGACGATGACCGGCACGCCGGAGATCACGACCTCGAGAGCCTCGGACTCGTTGGCGCTCACCACCTCCTCGATCCGCGGGAGCAGGAGCTCGGGGTCCGTGTCGTCGACGTCGAGGACGATGTTCGTGGCGTCGGGGTCCGGCGTCAGGAGGACGCGACGGAAGAGGGGGCTCGCCGCCGCGTTCTCGGTCGTGACGCTGTAGGCGCCCACGACGCCGTCGACTCCGAGGAGGTCGGAGGTCAGCCGCTGGACCCGGACGAGATGCGCCTCCGGGTCATCGGCCAGGTCGCGCACGCGCAGCAGCGCCTGCACGCCCACGGGAAAGCGGGCCTGGACCGCCTGCAACGCCTGCATCTGAGGGTCGTCCTCGGCGAAGAAGAACTCGCCCTCGACGCGTGGGGAGACGTCGACGAAGAACGCGACGATCGAGAGGCCCAGGAGCGCCAGGGCCACGGCGCACCACGGCGCCGCACGGGACTGCCAGATGTCCAGATGCATGCGCGCCAGAGTACGGCGCGAAGCTCACATCAGCGAATGCCCGCGAGGACCTGGTCGTACGTGCCCGCTCCGATCGCGACGGCGAGCTCGTCGAGGAGCCCCCGCTCGAGATGCGCTACCTGACGGGCGAGGACGGACGGATCGAAGTAGGGCAGATGCGTGTCGCTCAGGCGTAGCATCCGGGGATCCCCGTCGAATTCGCCCCTCTGGAAGGGCCCCCTCTGACGCGAGGCGGCCTCGAAGCGGTGCACCTCCCGGCCGTCCGGATCCACCAGGATCACGTCGGCCCTCACGAAATAGGAGAGCTCGCCCTCGACGGTGGCGTAGGTGACGGTGTCCGTCGTCGGCTCGACGCCGTCGTGGGGAAGGGACGGCCCGCCGCCTTCCCCCCCGGCGCCGCGATCGCCGCGCCTCGGGGCGCGGCCGGCGAGGCGGTCCCCGCGCAGGATGGGCGCCCGATGCTCCTCCACCGCGACGTCACGCTCCAGCACCTCGATCTCGCTGAGGCGCACCATCACGCCGAGATCGGCCCCGATCAAGTCGAGCGCCCGCCCCATGACCAGCGGCGATTGCGCGAAGCGGCCGCGCAGGAGGCCGCGCAGCTCACGGCGCAGGATGACGGGATCGGCGATCTCGACGAAGAGCGGGGGGCGCGTCCAGTGGTCGAGCGCCAGCACGTCCTCGAGCTCGATCTCGAACTCCGCGCCGAGGTACTCCCGCACTCCGGGCTCGGCCGTGACCGGCGCGACGGCCACGACGACCGTGCCGGCCGCGAGGGCCCGCTCCTGCAGGTCCCGCGCCCGAAGGACCGTCTCACGCGCCGGCGACGCCCTGAGGTCGAGCCCCTCCTGCGCCAGCGCGTGGGCCGCGCGGGGTCGACCGTCGGCGAGCTCCACCTCGGCCCACTCGAAGATCACTCGCTCCTCGGCGTCGAAGGACTCCTCGACCTGGTCGCGCGACGGGAGGTAGTCGCCTCGGGCGCCGGCGTAGTGCTGGCGCGCCCGGGTCCATCGTCCCTCCGCAGCGGCTTCGTCGCCCTCGACCATCTGCCAATCGATCGCGGTGTCGAAGATCGCCCGTCGGACGGCCGAGTAGTCGCCTGGAACCCGGATCCTCAGCCCGACCCGTCGGGCCTCCGCGAGCATGCGGTCGACCCGACGATAGAGGCCCGCCGCGCGGACCGGGTCCCCACGACGCTCCAGCTCGTCGGCGTCGTCCATCGCCTGCAGGACGGCGGAATCGCCGGCCGCCAGCAGCCGCTCCTGGGCCTCGACCAGGGTGGGGTCCTTCTCCACCGCGTCGATGTAGCGGTAGACCGCCTCCATGTGTCGGCCCTGCGCCTGCAGGGCCACGCCCTCGGCCAGACGGTCCTCGGCGGACGCGCACGCGGTCGCGAGCACGACCAGCGCGAAGAGCCCAAAACGGTATCGCGTGGACAGCATGAGATCCCCCCCGTCGTAGCGACGTCGTCGCTCTCCAAGCTACGGGCGTCGCGTCGCGCAATTCCACACTCTTGTTGGGCGACGGCCGGCCGCCCAGCTTGCGAACTCTCGAACCGACTGAAGGGAGGATCCCTTGCACCGAGCTCGCCGGCTTCGCCTCACGACCGCCGCCGCGGCGTTCCTGGTCGCCTCCGCGCCGTTGTCGGCCCAGCAGCGCTTCGGCAGCTATACGGCGGCGCGCATGGGCGGCAACTACATGCACAACTACTACCTGCCGCCCGCGGTGAACTCGACGCCGTGGTACCCGAGCTGGTCCCCGGACGGCCAGAGCGTCGCCGTTTCGATGCACGGCTCGATCTGGACCGTCGACATCGACACCGGCCTCGCGGTCGAGCTCGTGACGGGACCGCGGTACTACTCGTCCCCGAGCTACTCGCCGGACGGCCGCTGGCTCATCTACACGGCCGACGACCACGGCCGCTCGATCCAGCTCGAGGTGCTGGACCTCGGCAGCGGGGAGACCCACCCGCTGACCGACGACGACCAGGTCTACGCCGATCCCGTGTTCAGCCCGGACGGGACACGCGTCGCCTACGTGTCCACGCAGCCGAGCGGGTACTTCAACGTCTACGTGCGCGACTTCTCGGACGGCCGCTGGAGCGGCCCGGCACAGCCCGTCACACGGGACAACGGCTTCGGCCGGGACCGCCTGTACTTCGGCTCCGAGGACATCCACATCAGCCCGTCCTGGTTCCCGAGCGGCGAGGAGCTGCTGCTCGTCTCGAACCGGGACGTGCCGCTCGGAAGCGGAAACGTCTTCCGCGTCCCCGCGCGCGTCGACGGCTTCCGCGACCGGCAGACCGTGCTGGCCGAGCAGACCCTCTACCGGACGCAGCCCCACGTCTCGCCGGACGGGAGACGCTTCGTCTTCTCGTCCACACGCGGGGCGGCCGACCAGTACAACAACCTCTACGTGCAGCCGACCGTGGGGGGCGAGCCCTACAAGCTCACCTTCTTCGAGCACGACGCCTTCCACCCCCGGTGGTCCCCGGACGGGGAGTGGATCGCCTACATCGACAACGGCGGAGAGCGAGGGCTCCCGCAGCTCAAGCTGCTCGAGACCCACGGGGGTCGCATCGTCGACGTGCGCATCAACGGGCGTCGCTGGCTGAGCCCGATGGGGAGGCTGCGCGTCACGACGCTCGGTCCGGGAGGGACTCCGACCGGAAGCCGAATCCACCTCGTCGCCTCGGACGGGAAGTCGTACGCGCCGCCCGAGGAGTACGCGCGGCTGCCCCAGCGCGCCCGCGTCGGGGCCTTCCATCATCGCGGGTCCTTCGAGCTCGAGCTCCCGGCCGGCGAGGCCACGATCGTCGCCGTGAAGGGCTTCGAGCACGTTCCGGTGGAGCGCACCGTCCGAATCGACGCGGGCCGCCCCACGGAGGTGGTCCTGGAGCTCGAGCTCCTCAGCGATCTCGAGGACCGCGGCTGGTACAGCGGCTCCACCCACGTGCACGCGAACTATGCCGGGAACCTCCACAACTCCCTCGAGAACCTGATGTTCATGTCCGAGGGCGAGGACCAGGACATCGTGCTCGAGCAGATCGCGAACAAGGACAACCGCATCCTCGACTACCAGTACTTCGTTCCGGGCGGCCGGGAGCACCCCCTGTCCACCGAGGATCGTGTCCTGGTCGTGGGCCAGGAGTACCGCCCCCCGTTCTACGGCCACGTCTTCATGTTCGGGATGCGCGAGCACCTCATCTCCCCGTTCACGACGGGCTACGAGGGAACGGCGATCGAGAGCCTCTATCCCTCGAACACGGACATGTTCAGGAAGGCCAAGGACCAAGGTGCCTACACGGGCTACGTGCACTCCTTCTTCAACGGGGATCCGCTGGAGGGCGACCTGGGCGGGGCCAAGGGCTTCCTCGTCGACGCGGCGCTCATGACCGCCGACGCGGTGGAGTGGTCGACCTCCCAGGACGGGTGGCCGCCGCTGTACGCGGCGTGGAGCAACGGGCTCCGGCCCGCCCTGGTCGGCGGAGAGGACTCGATCAGCAACCTGCACACGACGCCGCTGGTCGGCTCGGTCCGGACCTACGTCCACATCCCCGACGGCGAGCTGACGATGGACGCGTGGCTCGAGGGCATGAAGAGCGGGCGCGCCTTCTTCTCCAACGGCCCCCTCGTCGAGTTCGAGCTCAACGGCCGCAGGCCGGGGGAAACGATCGAGCTCGCCTCGGGCGCGACCGTGCTGGCCTCCCTGGAGGTGAGCTCGGTGACGCCGCTGGAGCGCGCCGAGATCGTCTTCAACGGAGAGGTGATCGCGTCGATCCCGTTCACGGGGGACCGCAGGTCGCTCTCCTTCGAGCGGCCGTTCCGCCCGAGCGAGCCGGGCTGGTATCACGTGCGGGTGAACGGGGCGCGCGGCGAGAGCTTCCCGCTGGACATCGCCTGGGTCCAGGCGGCGACCAACCCGATCTGGGTCGAGGTGGACGGAGCGCCGGTCCGATCCGTGCAGGCCGCGGACTACGCGATCGCCTGGATCGACAAGCTGCAGGAGATGGCGGACGAATGGCCGGGCTGGCGGACGCAGGCCGAAAGGGACCACGTCTTCGCGCAGTTCGAGGAGGCGCGGGAGGTATACCGCGCGCGCAGGGCGGAGGCCTCCTCACGCTGAGGCTGGAGCCGGTCGGGCTCAGCGCAGCAGCATCCCCACGAGGTAGTTCATCACGGTCAACCCGATCGCGCCCCACACGGCGGAGCCGAAGTCCTCGACCTCGAAGCCGTCCACGAAGGCGGCCGCCAGCATCAGCATCGCCGCGTTGATGACGATCAGGAAGAGCCCGAAGGTCACGATCGTGATCGGCAGCGAGAGGAAGACGAGCAGCGGCTTGACGAACGCGTTGGCGAGCCCGAGGACGATCGCGCCGTAGAGCGCGGCCTTGCCGTCCCGGACCTCGATGCCGCTGACCAGCCTGCCCAGAATGAAGAGCAGGACGGTCGTGACCAGAATGTGGACGATGATCCCCATGGCCTCTCACTCCTCCCCGAAGTCCGTTACGCCGCAGCTCTACGGTCGAGCCGTCGCGGTCCGGTTCCCCTGAACGGTCGATGCCTCCGCCCCTATAGGACGAAACCAGCGCGAGAATCGTTTCCCGGCGTCCGGAATCGAAGGGCACCAGCCGAGCCGGCGCGTCGTCTTACCCGGTGAGGACGAGGACGCCGAGGGCGGCCGCGGCCGCGTAGGCGACCGCGCCCAGGAGCGCGCCCCGCC
>JBFFWJ010000175.1:0-6891 GCA_041570315.1 Longimicrobiales bacterium
GAGCGTGCCGGGCGGCCGCCACTCCGCGCTTGAGCGTGCCGGGCGGCCGCCACTCCCGGCGCGGGCGTGCCGGGCGGCCGCCACTCCCGGCGTGATCGGCCCGCGGCGTCGGCAGCGACCCCGAGGAGCGCGACGGCCTCCTCCGGCCGCGTCGGCGCCTGCCTGCCCCGACCGCGGCCTGGACGCGGGGGAGTTCTCCCACGGCGCGCGACGTCGACCTCCCTATGGCGCGAGGCGCGGCCGGCGCGCAATCTGACGCACGCACCCGCGCAGGGAGGTACGCCATGACCGGTCGCCGTCCACGTTCCCGCTCCCGCTTCCTCCGGCCGCTGCTCGCCGCGGTCCTCTCCCTGCCGCTGGGCGCCCGCGCCCCGGGCGCCCAGCAGGTCGATCCGGACCGCTACGGCCAGCTGCGCTTCCGCCACATCGGCCCGGTCGGCAACCGCCTCGCCTCGGTCGCAGGCGTCGTCGGGGACCGGCTGACCTACTACGCGGGCGCGGCCTCCGGCGGCATCTGGAAGACCGTCGACGGCGGCGAGTACTGGGAGCCCGTCTTCGACGATCAGATCGACCACTCGATCGGCGCCCTCGCCGTGGCGCCCTCGGACCCGTCGATCGTCTGGGCGGGCACGGGAGAGCCGCACATCCGCTCGAACGTCTCCGTGGGCACGGGCGTGTACAAGTCGACGGACGCGGGCCGGACCTGGCGGCACATGGGGCTGGGCGAGGGCGGCCCGACGCGGACGTCCAGGATCGTCATCCACCCCACGAACCCCGACGTCGTCTACGTCGGGGCGCTGGGCCACGCGCACGGGCCGCAGCAGGCGCGGGGCGTCTTCCGGACGACGGACGGGGGCGAGACCTGGGAGCACGTGCTCTTCGTCGACGAGAGCACCGGCGCGTCGAGCATCGAGATGGACCCGAGCAACCCCCGCAAGCTGTTCGCCGGCCTGTGGACGGTCGAGGTCAACACCTGGGGCCGCGAGAGCGGCGGCGAGGGCAGCGGCGTCTACCTCTCGCTGGACGGGGGCGACACGTGGACGAAGCTCGAGGGCAACGGGCTGCCCAGGCCCCCCATCGGCAAGACCGACATCTGCCTCACGCCCGCCGACCCCGACCGCGTCTACGCGATGATCGAGACCGGCGACGGCGTGCCGTGGCACGGCCGCGAGACCGACAGCGGCGAGGTGTGGCGCTCCGACGACGGCGGCGACACGTGGATGCTGCTCACGCACGAGCGCGACCGGGCGGGCCGGACGGGCTACTACAACAACTGCTTCGTCAGCACCGACGACGCGGACGAGGTCTACTTCCTGCACTCGTCGTTCATGTACTCGATCGACGGGGGGCTGACCGCCGAGAGCCAGGGCGGGCCCAGCAGCCCCGGCGGCGATCACCACGACATGTGGATCGACCCGCTCGACGGGGACCGCATGATCGTCGGCAACGATCAGGGCCTGGGGGTGTCGACGAATCGCGGCCGGACGTGGCACCGCGTGGAGCTCCCCATCGGGCAGATGTACCACGTGACGGTCGACAACGCGATCCCCTACAACGTCCTGGGCAACCGCCAGGACGGGCCGTCCTTCCGCGGGCCGAGCAACGAGCCGGGAGGCGGAAGGGGCGGCGGCCCGGGGGTCATCCCGCGCGGCGCCTGGCTCACGGTCGGGGGCGGCGAGAGCGGCTTCGCGACGCCCGATCCCGAGGACCCCGACATCGTGTGGTCGAGCGCCTCGGGGTCCGGCGCCCGCGGCGGCGTGGTCGTGATCTGGAACGCCGAGAACCGTCAGTTCCGCGACGTGGAGGTGTGGCCCGAGCTCGCGAGCGGCCATCCGGCGAGCGGGGTGCGCTACCGCTTCCAGTGGACCTTCCCGCTGCACATCTCCCCGCACGACCGCAACACGGTCTACGCCGCGAGCCAGCACGTGCACCGCACGAGGAACGGCGGACAGAGCTGGGAGGTCATCAGCCCGGACCTGTCGACGAACGACGCGTCGAAGATGGGGATCTCCGGCGGCCTCACGCCGGACAACATCGGCGTCGAGTTCTGCTGCGTGATCTACTCCTTCGCCGAGTCGCCGGTCGAGGAGGGCGTGCTGTGGGTGGGCACGAACGACGGGCTGGCGCACGTGACCCGCGACGGCGGTGACACCTGGACCGACATCACCGCCAACCTCCCCGACCTGCCCCCCGACGGCGTCGTGCGCGGCATCCACGCGTCGAAGCACCAGGCCGGCAAGGCGTACTACGCCATCGAGCACCACCAGGTGGGCAACTTCGAGCCCCACGTCTACAAGACCGACGATTACGGCAGGAGCTTCACGAAGATCGTCGACGGCATCGCCGACTCGCCGCTCAGCTACGTGCGCGACATCTACGAGGATCCGGTCCGGCCCGGGCTGCTCTACCTCGGGACGGAGAACATCCTCTACGTCTCGTTCGACGACGGCGGGCGCTGGCAGCCGCTCATGAGCAACATGCCGCCGGCGCCGATGTACGGCATCGAGGTGCAGGAGCACTTCAACGATCTCGTGATCGGCACCTACGGGCGCGGCTTCTGGATCCTCGACGACCTCACGCCGCTGCAGCAGCTCGACGCGCAGGTCGCGGCCGCTCCGTCCCACCTCTTCGCGCCGCGCGACGCGTACCGGTTCCGGCCCGTGACGTCGTACCGCCGGATCCCCAACGACCAGTCCGACGGCGACAACCCGCCCTACGGGGCCTCGCTCAACTACTGGGTCGCCGGGGGGAGCGCGCAGGGCGCGACGCTCACGATCGCCGACGGCTCGGGACGGGTCGTGCGCACGCTGAGGGGCCCCGCCCGGCCCGGCATCAACCGTGTCTGGTGGAACCTGCAGGACGAGCCCTCGCCCTCGGTGGTGCTGCGCACCAAGCCGCTGTACGCCGACTGGTACGACCTCGGCCCCGATCGCCGGCGCTCCGGCGGCGGGGGGCTGTCGATGCTCGTGGCGCCCGGCACGTACGCCGTCACGCTCGAGGTCGACGGGCGGTCGCACACGCAGCAGCTCCGGGTGCTGAAGGACCCGAACTCGAGCGGGACCGAGGCGGACATCCGCGCCCAGCTCGCGCTCTTCGACGACATCCGCACGGACCACGCGGAGGCCGCGGGGATGGTGAACCGCATCGAGTGGGCCCGGCGCCAGCTCTACGACCTGGGCGACGTGCTCGCCGAGCGCGGCGACGCGGCCGACCTTCTCGAGGCCTCGGCGGCGCTCGACGAGAAGCTCATCGCCGTGGAGTCGCAGCTCGTCCAGCTCCTGAACGCCGGCTCGGACGGAACCCGCTGGGCGCCCGAGCTCATCCAGGAGCTCGACTATCTCGCCGGCAACATCACGAACGGAGACTTCCGCCCGACCGATCAGGCGCGGGAGGTCCAGGGCATCCTGCACGAGCGGGTGCTGAGGCTGCGCGGGGAGACGGCGACGCTCTTCGACACCGAGGTGGCGGCGTTCAACCGGACCCTGCTCGCGCGCAACGTGTCGCCCTTGATCTCGGATCGGCCGTAGGAGGGCGGCCTCGGAGAGCAACGAACGATACGAGGTGAGCGTGGGCGCCACCCGGGCCCGCACGCTCGCCTCGAGGACGCGGAGGAGACGATGGCATCGCCCCGCCTGCTCGGCCGGACCACCGTGGTCGGCAAGATCCCGGTGGATCGGAAGCCGCGCGACACGCCGAAGCTGCACGGACTCTGCAAGGACCGGCGTCCGCCCGACGGCGGCGACGACCGGCCCTATCCGCCCGAGCCCGCGCGGTCCTCGCTCCTTGCGAGCTTCGACGCCGCGGATCGGGACGCCACGAAGCCGATGTTTCCGGGCGGCCCCGCGCCGCTGCTCTTCACCGGCGTCAAGCGGGACGCGGTCCGGGCGTTCTTTCGGGGCCTCGACCAGCTCATCGAGGTCGCGCCCGACGTCGCGCTCACGCTCTCGAAGATGTGCATGGGACACGACGTCTCGGCCGACGAGTCGATGGGGTTCAACCAGCTGCTCGAGCAGCTCCTCGAGGCCCAGAACCTCGAGGTCGAGTCGGTGTCCCTGCCCGCGCACGTCGTGGCGTGGGGCGTCGAGCGGGTGAGCCCGGTCAAGTTCTACCCCGCCCGGTTCGGCGCCCTCGCCAACGAGGGCATCTGCACCTGGAAGAAGGGCAAGAACGGGCTCTCGGTGAAGATCAAGAACGCCTTCGCCGGACGCAGCCACCAGGACTCCCCGCTGTGCATCGGCGCCGGCGCCTACGTGGTTCTCGAGTTCGTGATCGAGTGGACGGGCGCGGAGTTCCGACTCAACGTCGTCGAGCGCGACGCCAATGGCGGCTCACGCCACTCGAGCGCCGCCATCAAGGAGACCATCAGCGGGCGGGCCTCGAAGTACATCGTCGACGCCCAGCTCTTCCTGTCGGACGACGGGAGCTGGCTGCCCCGGACCTGCCTCGCCGGTCCCATGCTCGCGAAGCACGGGGACCACGTGAAGCGCCGCCAGGTGCTGCAGGTCGAGAAGCGCTGGGGGGACGGCTCGATCGAGTACACGCACTACTGGGACATGCTCGGCGCCGGAGGGCACGACCACGCGCTCGTGCGCTCCGACGGGCGCCTGATCGGCATCCCGGCGGACTTCGCCCGGGACGTGGCCTCGACCCCGCAGTTCCGGGCAGCCCATCCCGACCACGAGCTGGTCGAGCTTCCCCGATATGCGGGCCGTGGGCTGTGAGCGGGTGGCGTGGCGCGGCGGGCGCTTCACGACCGGGGCGACCTGCCCCGATTCGGGCGCGCGCGCACCTTCCGCGGAGACCCGCACGCGGCTGCGAGGTCAAGATGTGGCGGCGCCGTCCCGAGGAGGGAGGCTGACCGGTGCACCCTCGTGTCCTGCTCCACGACACCGTCGGAGACGGTGACCCCCTCGTCCTGATCCCGGGAGGGCTGACGGGCTGGCTGTCATGGCTTCCGCATCAGGAGCGCCTGAAGGCCCGCTACCGGACCACCCGGGTGCAGCCCATCCACAACGAGCTGGGGAGCGCCGGAGAGCCGGGCGACCCCGCGTACTCGAGAGAGATCGAGCGCGAGAGCCTGCGCCTCACCCTGGACCACCTGGGGATCGAGCAAGCGAGCTTCGCCGCGTGGTCGAGCGGGGGGAGGGCGCTGCTCGAATTCGCGGCCGTCCATCCGGGCCGCGTGACGTCGATGGTCCTCGTCGAGCCCGCTGCCTACTGGATTCTGGAGAGAGTCGGCGAGGTCGGCGAGGAACTGGCCGAGTTCATCCGATACATCAACGGCATGGCGGGGACGATCGTCACCGACGACGACCTGGCCTCGTTCCTGTCATCGGCGGGGTTCGTCGACGACCCGGCCCGCGCCCGGACCCACGCCTACTGGGAACGAGCGGCCCCGCACCGGATGGCTCTGTCGTGGCTGTCGGAAGCGCTGATGGGGTCCGACCTGTCGGTCGCCGACCTCAGGAGCATCGCCTGCCCGGCGCTCGTGACCAAAGGAACGACGACGGAGCCATGGGAGATGCGCGTCGTCGACCTGCTCGGGTCCTACCTGCCGAACGCGCGCGTGGTCGAGATCGAGGGGAGCCACGCTCACCACATCGAGAGCATCGACCGCTTCCTGGACGAGCTGGACGCTCACCTCGAGGGCGCCGGGCATTAGGCTCACCGGGGGACCGGACTCGCGCGCCTCACGCCTCGGCCGAGCGTCTTGCCCGTGGATTCGGCTGCCCGATGACACGCTCGAGCTCGCCCGCGCGCAGGTACCGCTTGTCGAAGAAGGCGAGGTGGAGCTTGGCGATGACGAAGCCTCCCAGGGCGAGACCGACGCTCCTCAGCCAAAGGCGAGCTGGCTCGAGACCGAGAGCAGGGCCCCGAGCGCCTTGGAGTCCGCCTCCTCCGACGTTCGTCGGGAAGCGCTGTCCCCGCGGCGGCGTGCGTGGACGGGACGGCGGGTCGATGGCTGCCCTGAATCCTCCCGGACGCCCGATGCCCGCGATCACTTCCCGGGCACGCCACCCGCCGGACGCAACGAGACGGTCGAGCTCACGGAGATTCGTGCCGCTCGCGGCGGACGAGCACCCAGGCTCGGATCGCGCCGACTCCGAACACGGCGCCTGCCAAGGCGGTGATCGATTCGAGGAGTCTCGAGGTGGTGCCCACCTGGAACCAGGCCACGACGACCAGCTCCGCGGCGAGAAAGAGCAGCGCGGGCAGGGCCAGGACGCGATCGAGCCTGAAGAACCAGGCGATCGCGATGGCGAAGGGCCAACCCAGGAAGATCAGGAAGCCCGTCAGCCATCCGAACAGCTCCGGCACAGGGAGCACGGAGCCCGAGATCACGCCGAGCTCGTGGAGCAGAAGATCCACGACCAGCGGCAGAACGAGTAGCCCCGCAAGCAGATAGCTCCAGGCCACCAGCCCGCGGAGCACGGGACGGGCGCGGGAACGCCCGGTCTCGGACTCACTCATCGTACGCTCCCCGGCGCGCTGCTGACGACACGCGCCGTCCTGCTAAATTTCGGCTGGGACGGCACGCGGTTCCAGGGCAGCGTGAAGATGGATGCTCCGACGCCGAGGCTCGAGCGCCTCCGGACTGTGCTGCGACCCGTCATCGAGTACGCCTACCTGGTGACGGGCACGCTGATCCTCGCGCTCATCGCCGAGTGGACCCTGGAGCAGACCGGTGTCCTAGAGTCGCCCGTGGAGGGGTCGATCCCGGACACGGTCTACATCGCCCTCGCGTTCGCGTCCCTGGCCGTGGGAGGGATCGTCTTCCTGGGTTGGCCGTTCGCCCTCGGCGTGATCTGGCTCTTCCGTCGTGAGCGGCCCATCCTCCTGCCCGCCGTCGCGTTGCTCGCCGCCGAATCGGCGTTCGCGATCAGCACGCTC
>JBFFWJ010000176.1:0-6889 GCA_041570315.1 Longimicrobiales bacterium
GACCCCCATGACCGGAGCGGCGAAGACGCCCCACGCGAGGCCGCCCAGAGCCGCGAAGGGCGTGGCGACGAGCGCCCTGCACCGCCGCCGGTCGCGGCGCGCGGCCTCCTCCGTCCAGAGGGGCCGGAGCGCGAGCCCCTTGAGGCGAGTGAGCAGGCCGTCCACGGAGGGATTCAATAGGAGCGGAAGGCGCCGAGGGCAACCGCCGCGTGCCGCGCGCGGGCCGGTCCGGCCGGGGCCGACACCGGCGCCGCCGTCGCCTTGCCCGCCTCGGGTCGGGACCCTACGCTGCGCTCCCCCGCGACGAGCCCGAGGGTTTCATGAGCCAGCGTTACGATCGCCGCACCTTCCTGCGCCGCGTCGGCGCCGCGGGCCTGGTGGCGCCGGCGCTGCCTCTCGTCGGGTGCGCGGGGGACGGCGGGCCCCGCCCGGAAGACCCCGACACCGTGGGATCCGCCGCGCCCCCGTCCGTGGTGGAGCGGCCCGTGCTGCTGGCGCTGTCCGACGACGCGATTCGCGTCGCCGCCCCGGCCCCGGAGCTGCCGATGGCCTACGTGTCGCTGGCAAGCCGTCGGGTGTTCGTCGACTACGCGTACCGGGATCGCTCCCGGTGGATTCTCGACGCGCACATCTCCGTGAGCACCGGCCTGTGGCGCATTCCGCTCCCGGGCGACCCGGAGGGCCTGATGATTCCTCCGGGGAACGTGCCTCGCGAGTTCGAGGAGCTGGACATCTCGGCGTGGGACCCGACGGCGGAGCCCGCGGCCGGCGACTTCCGGGTCCGCCGGGGCCGCCCGGTCCCGGTCCGCATCGAGTTCTCGTGCGTGCCCGTGGCCGCCACCGGAGGCTGGTACAGCGCCGGGCCCTTGGACGTCCTGCGCTGCGACGGCTCCGGTGACGAGGCGTGCCGGGAGGATCTCATGGAGGTCGGGCGGGGCGCGCACCACCCGGTCCGCGGCTGTGGCGACGCCCCGCGCGAGGTGCGGGTCTTCAGCTGGGCCTGCCGGGTGTAGGGTGGGTGTAGGGTGGCTCAGCGGCGCGGCCCGGCCGCGCGGAAGCGCCTTCCCAGGAAGCTCCGGCTCTCCAGCGCCAGCAGCTTGCGCACGAGAAGGGTCGGGTCGAGGTGGGAATCCGAGAGGATGCCGGCCGCCTCCATGAGCGTCATGACCTCCTCGTCCTCGTCTTCGGCGCCCGTCTCGTCCTCCCCCTCCATCGGCGCGTCCTCGGGAAGCTCGCTCTCCTCGTCCACCTCGAGAACGTTCTCCGACTGCACCACCTCGTCCGCCTCGAGGGCGCTCTCGGCCGTCTCCTCCCCCGGCCGGTCGGCGGCGTCGATGGAGTCCAGGAGCCTCTGCGCCAGCGCCAGGTTCCAGCTCGTGTCCTCGTGCCCCGGACGGAGACGCAGCGCCGAGCGGTTGGACTGGACGGCGGCCTGCGCCAGCGCCCGAAGCGAGTCTCCCTCCACGCCCTCGATGGCTCGGCGGAGGTTGGCCAACCCGGCGTTGTAGTGGGCGCGCGCCTGCACCTCGGCTCCACCGAGCTCGGCCGCCACGTCGAGCTCCCTCGTCGCGTCCGCGCCCCCGCTCTCGAGGAGGGCCGTGCCAAGGTTGTAGTGGAGCTCCGCGTCGGCGGACGTCGACCGGATCCGAGCCGTGTACACGGCCGCGGCCTCGGCGCGCGACCCGAAGCGGTGCAGACGGTTGCCCCGCTCCACGGTCCCGCGCTCGAGCGACATCGAAAGGACGAGGCCCGCCGCGGCCACGACCGCGAGAAACACCCGGACGATCCAGGTCCCGAGCCCGCGGCCGCTCACGGTCGATCACCCCCGCGGGCGCGCGAGACCCGTCGACGCTGGGAGTCCCCGGCGCCCTCCCAGAGAAGCAGAGGCATCGCCAGCAGCGCCAGCCAGAACGCCGGCCCCGGTCCGGTCGGCGCGGTCGCCGTCGCGCGCCCGGTGCCCGCCAGCTCGTCGAGGAGCGCGCGCAGCCCCCCGTCGTCGCTGACGTCGTGGTAGCCGCCCCCGCCGGTGCTGGCCATGCGCCGGAGCAGCGCCTCGTCCATCGCCGCGACCACCGGCGCTCCGGTCTCGTCGAGCAGCGGATCGTCGAGCGAGCCGGGACGCAGGAGCGCGGCGCCGCCCGGCGTGCCCAGGCCGCCCGTCCAGAGGCGCACCCCGTCGCCAGTCGCCGCGGCCACCGAGTCGAGCACCGCGCCGGGGTCGTCGTGCACCTCCCCGTCGGAGAGGACGAGGATGGCGGGCTCCGCCTCGGGCCGTCGGCGCCGCTCCAGCGTCGAGCGTGCGTGAGCGACGGCGGCCCCGAGCCCGCTCCCCTGATCACGGTCGGAGACGAGGTCCGGGCCGAGCGTCCGGCTGAAGAAGCGGATGACGTCGAGGTCGTGCGTGAGCGGCACGAGCGTGTACGGCCAGTCGGCGAAGATCGCGACCCCGACCCGCTCGTCGGGGAGGGCGTCGATCAGGCGCTCGAGCACCTCGACGGCGCGAGCGGCTCGGCTCGGACCGACGTCCGCCGCGGTCATGGAGAGGGAGAGGTCGACCGCGACGACCAGGTCGATCGGCCTCGCCGACTCGGGCTCGGGGGGCGGGATCGCCGGCCCGGCCGCGGCCGCGGCGAGCCCCACGATCGCTCCGAGCAGCGCGATCAGGCGCGTGCCCGGGAAGCGTTCCAGGTCGCGGGGCGCGAGGCGGCGCGCGGGGTCCGTTCCGTAGGCCTCGACCAGCCTGAGCCCCCGCCGCCACTGGCGGTGCACGCACAGCGCGGCCACGAGCACGGCCAGCGGGGCGAGCGTCAGGAGCTCGGGCCGCTCGAAGGTCACGGCAGGATCCCCCAGCGCGAGGCCCGGAGGGCGGATGCCGCGACGAGGGCGGCGAGGGCGCCGAGCAGGAGCCACCAGCCGAGCGGCTCCGTCTCGGTGCGCTCGACCATCTGCTCGGAGGGCAGCGTGAGGCGGTCGATCTCCTCGTAGATCGTCTCCAGCGCGGCCACGTCGGTCGCGCGGAAGTACCGGCCGTCCGTGATGCGGGCGGCTTGCGTCAGCACGGTCTCCATCCCCTCGGCCGCCCTGCCCTGCTCCTGTCCGATCGCGATCGCGTAGATCTTCACGCCGTACACGGCGGCTGCGCGGGCGGCGAGCGTGGGGATCAATCCCGCCTTGTTGTGCGCGCCGTCGGTCACGAGGATCAGGACCTTGGACCGGTGGGGGGCGTCGCGCAGCAGGCCCGCGCCGGCCGCGATCGCTCCCGCGATGTCGGTTCCGTCGATGAGCAGCCCGACGTCGAGCTCCTCGACGGCGGCGTCCACCACGTATCCGTCCGAGGTGAGCGGCAGGCGGGTCAGCGCCTCCCCGGCGAAGCTGACCAGGCCCACGTCGTCGGTCCGCGCGGCGAGGAAGCTGCGCACGGTCGACTTGGCTGCGTCGAGTCGGCTCGAGCCACGCGCCATGTCCTGGGCCCACATGGAGGTGGACAGGTCGATGGCGATCGCGATCCCGACACCCTCCGTGACCGGCTCCTCGTAGGTGCGCACCAGCTGCGGCCGAGCGAGGGCCAGCACGAGGCAGGCCAGGGCGAGGGCCCGGAGCGTCGCGGGCAGGACATCGAGGGGGTGGACCCGCCCGGAGCCCGCGCCCGAGATCTGCCGGTCGTCCGCGAAGGCGAAGAGCAAGCCGGCATTGCGGCGCGGCATGAGCCAGGCCCACCAGATCGGGACCAGCACCGCGAGCGCGAGCCAGAGGGGGGAAGCCAGCTCGAGGCTCACGAGGCCGCCACCCAGTCTCTCAGCGTTCGGCCGTGGAGCTCGGCCCTGTCCGGGTCCGGCCGGGCCCGCCCGAACTTCACGGCCTCGGCGAGCGCCATCTCGTCGAGGAGCTCCCGCGCCCCGTCCGGGTCGGTGCGCGCCTCGAGCCCCCGCATGAGCTCGGTGCTGGTGAGCGCGTCGCTCCACGCGGGGTCGAGATGCTCCACGTACCGGCGCACGGCATCGCTGGTCCCACCGTAGAAGACGTCGAGCGAGCCCGTCCGGTGGAGCTCGGACGCGAGGAGCCGGTCCAGCTCGGCGAGGGCTGCGGCGCGGGCCTCCGCGATCGGATCGGCGACCGGCTCCGGCACGCCGCGCCGGGCGTGCGCCTCGAGCCAGTCCCTCCCGGACACGACGACCACGCCGGCGAGAAGGGAGGCGAAGCCGAGGATGGACACGACGAGCGGCGCGTTCCAGGCCGAGCCGATGACGTCGTCCGCCGGACGCGGATCCACGCCCTCGGCGATGTCCTGGAGGCTGAGCGGCGACGTGACCCACACGCCCTGGCTGGGCACCCGCTGCCGCGACAGCCCCTCCGTCGCGCCGGGGGCCCCGCCGAGCGCGCGCTCCGAGAGGACCGGCCGGGGCGTGGCCCCGTCCGCGCCGTCGGGGGCCACGGACGGGCCCACGAGGACGTCGAGCCCGGGGATCGGGACCGGACCCGGCCGGAAGGCCACCAGCGGATACCGCACGGCCACGGCGAAGCCTCCGCCCTCGATCTCCTCGACCGTCCATCCCGCGGCGCCGACGCTCTCGACGCTGTCGGTCGCCGGCAGCAGATCCGGGACGTAGGCCGTGAACCCCGCCGGGACGCGAAGGTCGATCGCGAGCTCGAAGCGGTCGCCCAAACGGACCGTGTCGGCCGACATCCCCGCCTCGACGACGGCCGGCTGCGCGACGGCGGTCTGAGCGCGAGCGGGCGTGGCCCGGGCGGCGCCGGCCAGCGATGCGGCGGCAAGGACCGCCGCCAGCGGCGCTCGAATCGGGATCTGCCCCCCGCCCGCCCGATGCGCGACCCTGCCGAGGGGGCCGCGGCGCCTTCCGCCGCCGAGTCCCGCGTCGCGGCGGCGCTCGACCGTCACGGTCACGCGCCTGCCCGCGCGCGGCGGCGGAAGAGCGAGAGAAGCGGCGGCACGTAGTCCCCGGTCGGGTCGACCTCCACGATCTCGACGCCCGCGCCCCGAAGCAGCGCGCCCACCCGCTCGTGCTCACGGTCGAAGCGGGCGCGGTGAGCCTCGCGCACGCGGCGGTCGCTGGTGTTCAGGACGCTGCGTCGACCCGATTCGGGGTCGAAGAGCGCCAGCATCCCCACGTCGGGCAGCGTCGCGGCGGCGGGATCCGACAGGCGGATCGGGATGACGTCGTGCTCGTCGGACAGCCGATGCAGCGCGTGCTCGAAGCCCCTGTCCCGTTCGACGTCCAGGAGGAAGTCGCTCAGGACGAAGATCACGGTGCGCTGTCGCAGCACCTTGGCCGCGAACTCGAGCGCCGCGGTCAGCCGCGTGCCCCGCTCGACGGCGCGGTGGGAGAGGAGGTCGAGGACCAGGCGGAGCGCGTGGTTGCGGCCCGTGTCCGGCGGGACGAAGCGCTCGACCCGATCGGTGACGAGGAGGAGGCCCACGCGGTCGTTGTTGGTCACGGCCGCGAGCCCGAGGATGGCGGCGATCTCCGCCGCGACCCCGAGGTTGCGGTCCGGTCCGGTCCCGAACTCCTTCGAGGCGGAGCGATCCACGATCAGGAGCACCTCGAGCTGGCGCTCCTCCACCAGCTCCTTGACGTACGGTCGCCCCCGCCGGGCGGTCACGTTCCAGTCGATGGCGCGCACGTCGTCGCCCGGCTGGTACTCGCGCACGTCCGAGAACTCCATCCCGCGGCCCTTGAAGACGGAGTGGTACTCTCCGCTGAAGAGGGACTCGACGAGACGGCGGGTCCGCAGCTCGATGTGGCGCACGCGTGCCCTGACCTCCGCCGTCACGGAGGGGCGGGTCTCGCGTGCGGGTGCAGCCTTCCGAGGTCGAGCGATGCTCACGGTGTGCCGGCCCGGGGCGGTCAGGGCGCGGGCACGGCCCCGAGAACGCGCCGTGTGATCTCGTCGACGTCGATGCCCAGCGCGTCCGCCTCGTAGGTGGTGCGCAGCCGGTGCCGCAGCACCTTGGGCGCCATCGCCTTCACGTCGTCGGGCATCACGAAGTCGCGGCCCCGCAGGTACGCCCGCGCCCGAGCGGTGCGCGTCAGGAAGATCGTGGCGCGGGGCGACGTCCCGAACTCGATGAGGTCGGACAGGTCGTCGAGCCCGTACTGGTCCGGCTCGCGTGTCGCGAAGGCCAGCTCGACGATGTAATCGAGCACCTGGTCCTCGAGGTGGACCTCGGCCACCGCCAGGCGGGCTTGCTCGATGTCCTCGACCGTGACGACGGGCTCGACCGGCACGTGGTCGGCGTGCGCGACGCGGCGCACGATCTCCTTCTCCTCGTCACGCGACGGGTATCCGATGTCCAGCTTCATCGAGAAGCGGTCGAGCTGGGCTTCGGCGAGGGGGTAGGTCCCGTGGAGCTCGACCGGATTCTGGGTGGCGAGGACCATGAAGGGCCGGTCCAGCGGGAAGGTGTCGCCGGCGATCGTCACCTGACGCTCCTCCATCGCCTCCAGGAGCGCGGCCTGCACCTTGGGCGGCGCCCGATTGATCTCGTCGGCCAGGATGATGTTGGAGAAGATCGGCCCCTTCTGCACGCGGAAGTCGCCCGTGCGCTGGTCGAACACCGGGGTGCCGACGATGTCCGTCGGGAGAAGGTCCGGCGTGAACTGGATGCGGCGAAACCCGGTGTGCATGGCCTCGGCGAGCGTGCGCACCATGAGGGTCTTGGCCAGGCCCGGGAGCCCCTCCAGGAGCACGTGACCCCCCGTGAGGAGCGCCACGAGCAGACCCTCGACCGCCTCGTGCTGGCCGACGACCCGCTTGTGCACGGTGTCACCCACCGCCGACAGCAGCCTCGACCCCGACCCGACTGTAGCGTGTTCCAATTCGGTCCTCGTCCCTCACTGTTGCACGGGAGCCCGCCGATCCAGGCACGAGC
>JBFFWJ010000177.1:0-6883 GCA_041570315.1 Longimicrobiales bacterium
CCCGTGCTTCGCCAGGCTTCCTACCGCCCACTCCCACGGCTCGCGCACGTCCACGAGAAAGGGAGGCGCGTCCGCGGCGAGCCGCTCGGCGAGCGTCGCCGCGTCGATCTCCGGCACGACACGGCCCGATCCGACCCCCGACACGTCCTCGGGCTGAACGCCGCAGAAGAGCTCGTAGTCGATCAACGACCGCTGCGTCGGCTCGTCCCCGCACACCGGACACGCCGGGTTTCTCCTCAGCGCGACCTCCCGCCAGCTCATCTCGAGCGCGTCGAAGATCAGCAGTCGACCCGCGAGCGTGTGCCCCACGCCGAGAACGAGCTTGATCGTCTCCATCGCCAGGGCGGAGCCGATGATCCCGGGCAGGACCCCGAGCACACCCCCCTCGGCGCAGTTGGGCACGAGCCCCGGAGGAGGCGGCTCGCGGAACAGACACCGGTAGCACGGCCCACCGGGGGTGGCGAACACCGACAGCTGGCCCTCCCACCGGAAGACCGATCCGTACACGTTCGGCTTGCCCAGCAGCACGCAGGCGTCGTTGACGAGGTAGCGCGTCGGGAAGTTGTCCGTCCCGTCCACGACGACGTCGTAGGGCTCCAGCACCTCGAGGGCGTTGTCCGCCGACAGGCGCACCTCGTGCCGGACGATCTCCACGTGGGGGTTCACGTCGTGCAGCCGGTCGCGCGCGCTCTCGACCTTGGGTCGTCCCACGTCGCGGGTCCCGTGCAGGAGCTGACGCTGCAGGTTGCTCGCGTCCACCGCATCGTGGTCCACGAGGCCGATCGTGCCGACCCCCGCCGCCGCGAGGTAGAGCGCCAGGGGTGAGCCGAGACCGCCGGCCCCCACGCACACGACGCGGGCCCCCTTCAGCTTTCGCTGCCCCTCGAGTCCGACCTCGGGAAGGGCGACGTGCCGGGCGTAGCGGAGCAGCTCCGCGCGGGCGAGATCCGGAAGGCTCATGCTCGCTTGCACCCCGGGCGCGGGAAGCGGGTTCCCGCCTCAGAGCCCCGCAGACGCCGCCAGGACCGCCACCCCGCCCCGCCCCACGAGCTGGAAGTCCGCGGCATCGTCCCGAAGCCGCTCCACGACCTCGTCCGGCATGCCGGCGACCTCCGCCGCATCCGAGAGGAGGATCGCCATCGCGTAGTACTGCAGGGGGATGTTGAGGGTCGCTCCGTCCGGCCACAGGAGACGACCGCGGATCCCGCGATACGAGTACACCTCGTCGTACAGCCGCAGAGAGCGCTCCAGGTCGAACCACTCGCCCCCGAACTCGTCCGATCCGCGCACCAGCCTCGCGTCGAGCTCGTTGCTCCCCCCGCGCAGCTCGAGCTTCGTCGCCAGCCCGTGGCGCACCCCCCACTGCCTCAGGCCCAGATCGCTGAGCATCCCACCGCCCGCCGAGAAGTAGATCGGCCGCTCGTCGACCGAGTCGTGGATGATCGACAGGGCGAGCTGATGGCTGCGATCCAGGAGCATCCCCGCCGGATACGTCACGGCCAGCATCGGAAACGGGATCGTAAGATCCTCCTCCAAGCGCGCGGCTGCGACGCGGTCGAGGTCCGCCGGAGGCAGGGCGATGATCGGTCGGGTCGGCGGCGGCCGGTCCGGGAAGAGTCCCGGCACCCGCTCCGGGTCGAAGCGCCGTTGGGCCTCGGGGCTGGTATGGCGCTGCAGCTGCCGGACGTACCAGTCCGTGTAGAGGTACTGGCCGACGATGACGGTCACGTCCGAACGCACGCCCTCCACCTCCTGCATGTACCACAGGGGGAAGGTGTCGTTGTCGCCGTTCGTGAAGAGGACGGCGTAGGGCTCGACGCTCATCAGCAGGTCGTACGCCCAGTCGCGCGCCGCGTAGTCACCGCCGCGCGAAGCCCACGTCCAGTTGAGGCCGAGAGGAATCAGGGCGATCAACAGGACGGGCGAGGCCACGGCGTAGCGGGAGGTGCTCGCGAGCAGGCCGGACAGGACGCGCCACAGCCAGGCGAGCCCGACGCCCGCGAGGCACCCCCACAGCATGAACCCGGCGATGAAGAAGTAGTCGCGCTCGCGCACCTCGTGCTGACCGGAATCGGTGATCTCCGGAGCGAGCGAGTATCCGTAGCGGAAGTTGAGGTACACGACCAGCGCGAGGGTGAGCGTGAGCGTCAGCGTGGCGAGGTAGGCGAAGACCCTTCGGTCCACCCCGAACGCCGCGTACAGACCGGTCGCGCCGAGGGCGAGGAAGAGCATCGTGAAGGGCAGGCGTGCCGACGAGGGCTGCGGCGCCGGGTCGGCGCCCCGGGACCACTGCCAGTCGAAGTACTGCCAGTACATCGCGAGCTGCGCCCGGAGCGGCGCCTTGCGCTCGGTGATCGGAGGCGTCTGGTATTGCTCGCGCGTCAGGGCGGCGGCGAGCGCCTCGCAGCCCGTCCTGCCGTTCGAGTAGATCGCCGCGGTCGCCTCCCCGAGCGACGCGCACACGGGCTCCGCCTCGTTGATGCGCGGGTCGAGCCCGGACCGGACGGGGAGCACGTAGTTGAACGACAGGCCCAGGACCGCGAGCGCCACACCCCGCGCCAGGAAGCCCGGGCGCACGAGGGTCGCGGGCGCCGTGAGAAGCACGAAGAGAAGCAGCGCCGGCCCGGGCAGGAGCGACATCGTGTGGTTCGTCGACCCGAGGATGAGGGCGAATCCCGCCCACAGGAGGAGACGCTCGCTGCCCGGGCGAAGGCGAACGTCGTACCACCGGACGGCGAGCCAGCTCACCGCGGCGATGATCAGCACGCTCACCGTGTAGACCTTCTCGGTCACGTTCGACTGGTTCCACACGGTGAACGCGGTCGCCCCCAGCAGCGACGACGCGCCCGCCCCTACGAGCGCGAGCCGTCGGTCCTCGAAGAGCCCCCGCACGATCCGGTGCGCGACGAGGTAGAGGAAGCCGGTGGCGCCGGCGCTCGTCGCCGCGGCGAAGAGGTTCACGCGCACGGCCACGGGCAGGCCGGTGGGGGCGAGAAGCAGGCTCCAGGCCTTGGCGAGCGTCACGAAGAGCGGGTTTCCCGGTGGGTGCGGGATCCCCAGGATGTGGGCCGTCGCGACGTACTCGCTCGCGTCCCAGAAGGCGATCGTGGGCGCCAGGGTCAGCGCGTACAGGGCGAATGCCCCGAGTGCGGCCAGCGCCGCCGCCCCGTACGGAGGGGCGTCGCCGTCGACCGGGCCGCGTCCCGCCCCGGCCTCAGCCAACCCGGCGCATCCCGCCGGCGCGGGCCGAGCTCCGCTCCCCCAGCGGGCCCCTGGCCGTCCCGAGATTTCTGGTCATCCGTGCTCCGCCGTGGATCCGGGTACCACCGCCTCGTCGGGGCCGGCGCGCTCGGCCGTCATCCGGCGCCGGCGACGCCGCTCTCGGCTGCTTCGGCCAGCAGCCCCACGACGAGGTCGACCTCGTCCGGGGTGTTGTAGACGTGGGTGGACAGCCTCATCCATCCGTAGTCGTACTCGCCGATGACCCGGGTGCGCACGTTCGCCCGGCGCGAAAGGTACCGCTGCAGCGGGATCGACTCCACGCCGTCCATCCGGAAGGCGACCATGCCGGCCTTGAGCTCCTCGGGCTCCGGAGTCACCACCTCGACGCCCGGGATCGCGCGAATCCCCGACTCGAGCCGCCCGCGCAGATGGCGGACGCGCGCCTCCACCCGCTCCATCCCCACGGCCCGCAGGAACTCCACGGCCGCGAGCAGCCCGGCGAGCCGGGACTCGTCGATCGTGCCCATGTGGTTCAGCCGGTGCGCGCCGAGCGCCGGATCGTCCCACCCGCCCGAAGCGATCGTAGGCCAGATCGCGCGGCGCCACGCCTCCGACACGTACAGGAGGCCGGTGCCCTGAGGCGCGAGCAGCCACTTGTGCGGCGAGCTGGCGTAGAAGTCGCCCCCGAGCGTGGCGAGCTCCAGGCGCAGCATGCCCGGGGGGTGCGCGCCGTCCACGACGAGCACGATGCCGCCCTCGAGGCAGCGGCGCGCCAGCTCGCCGACCGGCAGCACGGTCCCGGTCGTGAAGGTCGCGTGCGACACGCTCAGGACGCGCGTGCGCGGCCCGACCGCCGCCCACACCGCATCCGCCAGCTCGCCGGCGGAAGCTGCGGGAACCGGGAGGCGCGCGATCCTGAGGGCGGCCCCGCGCCGCCGCGTCACGAGCTTCCAGGGCTCGAGGCCGCCGACGTGCTCGTGATCCGTCGAGACGACCTCGTCGCCCGCCTCCAGCTCGAGGCCGTGCGCCACGAAGCTCATCGCCTCGGTCGTGTTGCGCGGAAAGACGAAGCCCGCCGGATCCCCTCCCAGCAGCCCCGCCACCGCGGCCTTCAGGTCGTCCCAGCCCACTCCCGGGGGGAAGGTCTGCGCCACGCGGCGGGTGTGCTCCAGCACCGCGTCGACGACGACGCTGGGCGAAGGGCCGAGGGTCCCGTTGTTGAGGTACACGCGGTCCTCGGGGATGAGGAACTGAGCGCGCACGAGCGCCCAGAATGCCTCGTCGTCCTGCGCTCCACCCTCCTCCAGCGTGCGGCCGAGGGCCTCGACCGCCCGGGGCCACGCGAGCGTGCCGCCGGCGAGCACCGAAAGGAAGCCGCGGCGATCGACCGTCGTCATGTCGGGCCGTGCGCTCCGCGCAGCATGGCCTGCGTCAGTCGCTCTTCACCGCGATCATCGAGATCTCGAGCTTCGCGCCTCCCACCAGACCCGCCACCTGGACCGCGACGCGGCTCGGGCCGTCACCGGGGAAGTACTGCGCGTACGCCTCGTTCATCTCCCCGTAGTCGTCGAGCTCGGTCAGGTAGACCGTCGCGCGGACGACGTCGTCGAACGTCATCCCGAGCTCGTCGAGGAGAGCGCCGAAGGAGCGCATGATGTTGTGCGTCTCGGCCGCGGCGCGCCCCTCGGTCATCGCTCGCGTCTCCTGGGTCGCGCCCAGCTTGCCCGAGAGCCAATACGTGTTCCCGACCTGGATCGCCGCGCTGAAGGGGAGCCTCGACGACGGCTGGTGCGCGATGCGGGGCCCCTCCTGGGCCGCCAGCGGCTGCGCGACGAAGAGCGCGAACGCTACGATCGTTGCCAAGCGCTTCACGGGTGTTCCTCCTCCGGGGGGTGGACGACGAGGCGGGGAGCCGGGATCATGTCCGGTGCCCGCCCGCCGAGCAAGGCCGCCCCCTCCCCGCATGACGCCGGCCGCCGCGCCTGCCCACGCTCGGCGTGCACGAAACATCGGAGACACTCCCACTAGCTTTGCGCATGCCCTGGATGTCACGACGAGCGAGCCGGTACGCCCGCGCCTGGCTCGGTGCGCCGGTCGACTGCGAAGAGGTCGAGCTCACCCTGGATCGGGGCGACTCGCCGGTGCCGGCCACGCTGGCTCGGCCCCGGCGCGCCCGGGCGCCCCTCCCGGGCTGGGTGGTGCTGCACGGCATGACACGGGCGGGGCGGGCGCACGTCCAGCTCGTGCGCTTCATGCGGTCGCTGGTATCCTCGGGCGCCGTGGCCATCGTCCCCGACGTGCCGGAGTGGCGGAGCCTGAGCCTCGCCCCCCACCTGGCGACGTCCACCGTGGCCGCCGGCATCGAGGGGCTGCGAGCGAGCTCCTGGGTCCTGGATCGGCCCGTCGGAGTGATCGGCTTCTCGTTCGGAGCGCCCCACGCCATCGTCGCGTCGTCGGACCCCGCGATCAGGGATCACGTCGCCGGAACGGTCGGGTTCGGGGGATACTGCGACATCGGGAGCACCTTCCGCTTCATGATGACCGGCGTCCACCCGGCCCGCGCGAAGCTCGATCCGGTCATGCCCGATCCGTACGGCCGCTGGATCGTGGGGTCGAACTATCTGACCGGGATCCCCGAGTTCGAGGAGCGCCGCGACGTGGCCGCCGCGCTTCGCGAGCTCGCGGCCTATTCCGGCGACCTGGGGGAGCCTGCCGGCGCATCCGTCTACGACCCCCTCATCCGGGAGCTGCGCGAGCGGCTCCCCCCGCCGCACCGGTGGCTCTTCGACCTGTTCGCTCCCCCGTCGGGCCGCCTGCCCGATCGCAGGGCCGCAGGCGAGATCGCGGGGTCCCTCGCCCGAGCCGCCCAGCGCATCGATCCGCAGCTCGACCCCGCCGAGGGGCTCGGGCGGGTCGAGCGGCCGGTCCACGTCCTCCACGGGCGGGGTGACACCCTCATCTCCTGCACCGAGGCCCCGAAGATCCGGGACGCGCTTCCGAGCACGACCTGGTCCCGGGTGACGATCACCCGGCTCTTCGGCCACTCTCACCAGGAGCGCTTTCCGGTGATGCGATCCCTGCGCGAGGTGCCGCGCTTCACGCGCGCCCTGAGCGAGGTCCTCGAGCTCGCCTGAGTCGGCCCGGACGACCCTCCGATCGCTTGCACCGGCGCCCGCGGACCGGTCATCTTTCGGCGCCCTCCGGGCGGCGCCCCGCAACGACGACGAGCGTCCGAAGAGCGCGCTGCGCGGGCGAGGCGGCGACCGACTCGACGAACACTCAGGAGAACCGACATGCCCGTGTTCACCCGGGTCCGAGACGGCGTGCTCGTCTTGACGGTGGATGGCGACTACACGGCCAACGAGCTACGTCGGGTCGCCCTCGGAGCGTTCGAGGACGAGGGCGTGCCCGCCCGGGCGCCGGTCCTTCTGGACATGAGCGGGGCGGCCGGGCTGGAGCGCAAGTCTCCCGCCGAAATGGAGGCGAGCGGGGCGATCTTCGGGGCGTATCGCGACCGAATCACCGGGATCGCCGTGGTCGCCGCCGCCGATCTGCACCGGCTCTTCGGGCCGCAGGGCGGCTTCGGGCAGGAGACCGGGGTGGCAATCCAGGCGTGCCAATCGCACGCCGAGGCGCGCGCGTGGCTCGAGGCCGGAGCCGG
>JBFFWJ010000178.1:0-6862 GCA_041570315.1 Longimicrobiales bacterium
CCGGGCGAGGCCGAGCGGGCCCGCGCGGAGATCGAGCGCATGCTCGAGCCGCTTCCGGTCCGGGGCGCGTACCTGGATCCCCCGGGACAGGCGCTGGTGGACGGCGTGACGCGGCTCCGTGCGGCCACGCAGGCGGAGGCGGATCGCCGCCGCGCGCTCGAGGAGGCCCAGCGGCGGGTCGAGGAGGCGGATGCCGCGGCGCACGCGCTCGCGCGGTCGTTCGGCCGCAACGGCACGCCGGACGCGGAGTCCCTCGCCGAGACGCTCGATCGGGATGTCAGGGAGGCCGAGCGGATCCGCGAGGCCGCGCGCGCCGCCGAGCGTGAGCGGGCGCGGTTGATGCGCGAGCAAGAGCACGAGCGGGAGGAGCTGGACGCCGTCGCCCACGACCTGGCGCGGCTCACCAGCGAGCTGGCCCGTCGCGGCGACGGGGACGCGGTGAGCGGCGCGCGCGCGGCGGAGGCGCGGCTCCACGCCCATCGTCGGGCCGACGAGCTCGCGCAGGAGCTGGAGCGAAGCCATGCGAACCTGTCGGAGCTCACCGTGCAGATCCGTGAATCCGAGCGGGCCGGGGAGTCGTGGACCGTCGACGACGGCGAGCTCGCCCGCCGCCGCGCGCACGTCGAGCACCTCGACGACGAGATCGAGCGGGTCGTCGCGAGCGCGGAGGCGCTCGAGCGCGACGCCGCCCACCTCCGGGAGCTGGACACGGTGGACGCCGTCGACAGCGAGATCGCCACCCTGCAGGAGGCCGAGGCGAGGCTCGCGCGGGAGCGGGACCGGAAGTGGTTGCTGGCGCTCATCGTTCGCGAGGCCGACCGGAGGTTCCGTGAGGAGCACCAGCCGGACCTCGTGCGACGCGCCAGCGCGCACTTCCGCCACCTCACCGGGGGACGATACGAGCGGCTCCTGATCGACGAGACGCACGAGGACGGACCCTTCCAGATCGTCGGGGCGGGCCTGCCCGCGCCCGTGCCCCTCCGCCCGCCCGTGTCCACGGGCACGCTGGAGCAGGCCTACCTGAGCCTTCGACTCGCCATCGTCGACCATCTCGACCCGGGCCCGGAGCGCCTCCCGCTCTTCGTCGACGAGGTGTTCGTCAACTGGGACCGGGCGCGGCGGGACCGGGGGCTGGACGTGCTGGCGGACCTCTCCGCGAAGCGCCAGCTCTTCGTCTTCACCTGCCACCCGGAGATGGCCGAGCGGCTCGGCGACCGGGGAGCCGACGTGATTCGCCTCGAGCCCGGTCGGTGACCGCGGGCGCCGGTCCGCTCCACGTGCGGGTGGGCGGCGCAGGCCGCACGCCCGGCGGCCACACCTTCCTCCTCGTGCACGGCTTCGGGGCGACCTCCTACACCTGGCGGCACTGGGTGCCCGAGCTCGAGCGGCGAGGGCGGGTCCTGCTCGTCGACCTCAAGGGCTTCGGCCGGTCGCAGAAGCCCGACGACGGGGCATACGCGCCCCGGGATCAGGTGCGGTTGGTCGGGGAGCTGGTCGACCTCGAGGACCCCGCGAAGCTCACCCTCGTCGGGCACTCGTACGGCGGCGGCATCGCGCTGCTCACCGCGCTCGCCATGACGGAGCGCGGCGACGACAGGCTCGCGCGGCTCGTCCTGGTCGCGGGCGCGGCCTACCGGCAGCGGCTCCCACCCTTCGTGACCCTCGCGCACTGGCCGCGTGCGAGCTCGGCCGCCCTCCGCCTGCTGGGGCCCGGCCGGGTGATCGGTTGGGTGCTGCGCTCGATCGTGGCCGATCCGGGGACGGTCGACGCGGAGCAGGTCGAGGCCTACGCCGCCCCGCTGCGCGCGGCCGGCGCCGTGCGCGCGATGCTGGCGGCGGCGCGCGAGATCGTGCCCGACGACCTGGATGAGCTCACGCCCCGCCTGCCGCTCATCTCGGTGCCGACGCTGCTCGTGTGGGGGAGGCGCGACCGCGTCGTCCCCCTGGCGGTGGGCGAGCGGCTGGCGCGGGAGCTGCCGCGCGCGGAGCTCCACGTCATGGACTGCGGCCACATCCCGCACGAGGAGGAGCCCGCGGCATCGCTCACGCACCTGAGGGCCTTCCTCGATCGGACCTGAGCCGCTCCCGGGCCAGCGTGCAGGACATCTTCGCCCCCACCCGCAGCGACGCTCGGATCGAGACCTTGGGGGTCGCAGGCGTGCGCGCACGCCTCCGGTGGGCTCGAGGATCCGGATCCCGCACCGGAATTCCCCTGTCCCGTGCCCCATTATAGGGCAATCGGGCCTCCGGCGCGGCGCCGAGGAGCCACCCGCGACCGCGCGCTCGTCGGCGGTGCGGGCGGACTTCCGCCCTCGAGCCACCCCGGCCGTCGTCACGGCACGTCCGTTGCAGCTGGAAGGGCCAACAGACGGCACTTCCCCCTCCCGGTCGATCGCGTCTCGCGTCGAGCCTGGGGCGCGCGCTCATCCCACGGGGAAGGCTGAGAGAAGAACGGCTTGTTCGCACGGATCCTGATGCTGATCGGCCTGGTGGTCGGCGGCGGCGCGCTGGCGGGCGGCGCGGAGTACTACCTGACACCGCTCGAAGAGCGCCCCTTCTCGCCTCTGCACGACCTGTACGCACCGACCGGTCTCGTCGGACAGGGCCTGGGCATCGTCGGCACGCTGATGGTCGTCGGGGGAGTCGTGCTGTACGGCGCACGGAAGCGACTCCCGATGCTCGCCCGCGTCGGCAAGCTCAAGAGCTGGCTTCACTTCCACATCTTTCTCTGCCTCCTCGGGCCCTTCCTGATCCTCCTGCACACGACGTTCAAGTTCGGCGGCCTGGTCGCGATCAGCTTCTGGAGCATGGCGCTGGTGGTCGCGAGCGGCGCCTTCGGACGCTGGGTGTACGTGTGGATCCCGAAGACCGTCCACGGACGCTTCCTGGGAGCCGAGGAGGTACGTGAGCGGATGCACGTGCTGCTGCGCGACATCGAGGCGCAGTCGGGGGTGTCCTACGACCTGCTCCACGATGTCCTGTGGCCGCGTGAGCACCACGTGACCGCTCCGCTCCGGTCGCCGTCGGAACCGGGCCGCAGGACTCGCACCGCCCGACCTCCGGCCTCCGTCGCGCGGCGCCCCCCCGCCCCCGTCCTCTCGGGGCCGAGGGATGCCTCCGAGTTGACGGGCATGGCCCGCTCGGTCCACGCCCTCTTCACGAGCAACGGCCACGGCTCCGCGGCGGAGCCGCCGATCGGCGCGCGGGGCGGACGCGCCGTCCCGTCGCCGACGCCGCCCACGCCGCCCCGGGGAGACCCGGTCGGTTCCGCCGACCAGCGCGGGCCGCATCTCGACAGAAGGGGAAAGGCCCGGGACCAGCTCGGGCTGCGCCGCGCCATGTTCGAGGCCCTCCGGTTCCGGCTGAGGCGCGGTCGGGAGAGGAGACGCTTCGAGCGTCGGCTGGAGGACGTCGGGATCGGCGGCCCGATCCGCGCCAGGATCCTTCGCCACATGGAGGAGGAGCGCCGGATCGAGCAGCAGCTCCGCCTGCTGCAGCCGTTCCAGAGGGCCTTTCGCTACTGGCACGCGTTCCACCTGCCGCTGGCGATCGTGATGTTCGTGGTTCTCCTGGGGCACGTCGCCGTCGCCGTGGCCTTCGGCTACACCTGGATCTTCTGAGGCCGGGCGTGTCGGAGGGGATCTTGATCTGGGTCGCGGGCCTGGCCCTCGGAGCGGTCGCGACCGGTCCGGTCATCCTGCGCCTGTGGCGTCAGGAGCGGGCCACCTCGGAGGCGGAGGCCCATGCGCGAGCCTACGGGCTCCACGAGCCCGCCACCCTGCACCCGGTGGTCGATCCGTCGCTGTGCATCGGGACCGGGAGCTGCGTCGACGTCTGTCCGGAAGGCAAGGTGCTGGGGCTGCGTCACGGCCAGGGGATCGCCGTCGCTCCCGCCTCCTGCATCGGCCACGGGCTGTGCGAGCGCGCCTGCCCCGTGGAGGCCATCCAGCTCGTCTTCGGCACGAGGAAGCGGGGAGTCGACATCCCTCGCATCAAGGAGGACTTCGAGACGAACGTCCCCGGCATCTACGTGGTGGGCGAGCTCGGGGGGATGGGTCTCATACGGAACGCCTTCGAGCAGGGCCGCCAGTGCATCGAGGGAATCGCGGCGAGGCCCGACCGGGGAGAGGGTGACCAGCTCGACCTCGTGATCGTGGGCGCCGGCCCCGGCGGCCTGTCCGCGTCGCTGCATGCCAACCGGGCCGGGATGCGCTTCCTGACCGTCGACAAGGAGCCCGACCTCGGCGGCACGGTGCGGCACTACCCGCGAAAGAAGCTCGTCATGACGGAGCCCGTGAAGGTGCCCGGCTTCGGCAAGATCGGCGCCCGCGAGATCAGGAAGGAGGACCTCATCTCGGTGTGGACCAGGATCGCGACGGAGGCGCAGCTCCCCATCCGCACCGGGCGGACCGTGCGAGCCATCCGGCGCGAGGGCGCGGGCTTCGTCGTGGACACGGGCTCGGAGGCGTACCGAACGAAGCGGGTCATCCTGGCGATCGGACGCAGGGGGCTTCCCCGCAAGCTCGGCGTGCCCGGCGAGGACGCCCCGAACGTCCAGTACGCCCTCGCGGAGCCCGAGTCCTTCGACGGCGACCGGATCGTGGTCGTGGGAGGCGGAGACTCGGCGGTCGAGGCCACCCTCGCGCTCGCCGAGCGCCCTGCGACGACCGTCCGGCTCTCGTACCGACGGGATCGCTTCAGCCGCATCAAGCCCGGCAACCGGTCGAGGATCGACGACGCGCTCTCGCGGCGCGCCCTCGAGGTCCACTGGTCGACTTCCGTCTCACGCATCGAGCCCGAGAGGATCTGGCTGTCCAGCGTCGAGACCAGGCGGGATTACGCCCTCGACAACGAGCAGGTCTTCATCTTCGCGGGAGGCGAGCTTCCGACGGCCTTTCTGAGGGAGTGCGGGGTCCAGGTGGACACCCGCTTCGGCGCTCCGTGAGGACGGGCCGGGCGGCGCTGCTGGGCGCGGTCCTCGTGGGATCGCTGGCGGGGGCGCCGCCTTCCATCGGCGCGCAGCTCCTGTCGCCCGGTCGGCTCGCCGCGCCCCACGCCGAGCTGGAAGGGCTCCGCGGCTGTGTGTCCTGTCACGCCCTCGGGCGCCGTGGGATCGACCCGGAGCGCTGCCTGGCGTGCCACGAAGCCGTGGCCACGCGCATCGCCGAGCGTCGCGGCTACCATGCGTCCCTCGTTGCCGACTCGTGCGCGGACTGCCATCAGGACCACCTCGGACCTCGCTTCGATCTCCTGCACCTCGACGAGGAGTCGTTCCTCCACGAGGACACCGGGTACGCCCTCGAGCTCGCCCACGCAGCCGTCGACGACTGCCGCGCGTGTCACACGGCGGACAACGTGACCGACGCGGCCGTCGTCGCCTTCAAGGGCGAGCGCGGATCGCTGGCCCGCACCTATCTCGGGCTGTCCACGGAGTGTGCGCAGTGCCACGGCGACGAGAGCCCCCACGGCGACCAGTTCGGGCGCCGGGGCTGCGCGGACTGCCACGACGAGGGGGAGTGGGAGGCGCAACCGGGCTTCGATCACGGCGCGACCGCGTTCCCGTTGGAGGGTCTCCACGCGCAGGTGGCGTGCGCCGACTGCCACGGCTCGCCCTCCCCCGAAGCCGTCTACCGACCGCTCCGCTTCCAGGACTGCGGCGACTGCCACGCCGATCCCCACGACGGGGCCATGACCGCCACGTGCGCGTCCTGTCACCGAACCGACGGGTGGGAGGCCGTCTCGACGACCGCGGTCCAGCGCGGCTTCGACCACGCCGCCACCTCCTTCCCGCTCGCCGGGGCACACGCCGCCGCCGCCTGCCAGGCCTGCCACCAGCCAGGGCGGCCGCCGTCGACGGAGGTCCTTCGCATGAGGTACGCACGCGGGACGGAGCGGGCCTCGTTTCCGCGCCCGCTCGCCGAGTCCTGCGCCTCCTGCCACCTGCCCCGCCACACCGCCCCCGAGACGGCGAGCCGTTGGCGGGACTGCGAAGCCTGCCACTCCGATCTCGGGTGGGCGCCGTCGCCGTACGACGTCGCCCGGCACGCGGAGGCGAGCTTCGTCCTGACCGGGGCGCACGTCGTCACGCCGTGCGTGGCGTGCCATCAGGATCCGGACCGGGGGCAGGCGGCCTTCACGCTGAGGCTGCCGGATCAGTCGTGCGCGGGCTGCCACGAAGCGGACGACCCGCACGAGGGCCGGTACGGGGCGCTCGCCTGCTCGGACTGCCACGATGCCGACACCTTCGAGCACGGTCGGTTCGACCACGCCCTGCTGCCGGACCTCGAGGAGCGCTCCTGCGCGAGCTGTCACTCGCTCGACGATCCTCACGCCGGCCAGTTCCCGGGCCGCGACTGCGGGGCCTGCCACGTCACGGGCGCCTTCACGGCTCCGGACTTCGACCACGCCCGGACCCGATTCCCGCTCGAGGGCGCGCACGCCGGGACCGGCTGCGCCTCGTGCCACGCTCCGGCGGCCGACCTGGGCGGCGCCGTGCGCTACACCCCGCTGGGAGCGGACTGCGTCGACTGCCACGGAGGCGCCACGTGAGCACCCGCACGACCCCGGGAGCGCTGCTCCTCGCGCTCGCCTCCCTCGTCGGGGCGGGAGGCGCCGCGGGTCAGCAAGCGCAGGCGAATCCCCACGGCGCCCTGCCCGAGGCGCTCGGATGCGCGGCGTGCCACACGTCCCAGGCCTGGTCGCCCCTCCGCGAGCCGCTCGGGTTCGATCACGGCTCGACACGCTTCGCGCTCGAGGGCCGCCACGAGGACGCCGCCTGCGCCACCTGCCACGGGGACCTGGTCTTCCGAGTCGACGGCGTGAAGCGGGCCGACGACTGCGCGTCGTGCCACCTCGACGTGCA
>JBFFWJ010000179.1:0-6834 GCA_041570315.1 Longimicrobiales bacterium
CACGCGCTCAGCCCGAGCGCCAGGAGCGCGCAGCCGACACCCCGCCTCATCGTTTTCGTCCGCGTCATGTCATTCCTCCTCGTCAACCGTAAGGTCCTTCCCGTATGCGTCGGCATGGTCAGAACCTGGTCCGGAAGGAGAGGAGGAACCGTCTCGGCTGTGGCACCCCGAGGAACGGTGAAGTGCTGAAGCTGTCACCACCCCTGTACTGCTGGTTCGGGTCCGGGCAGTTGCAGTCATCCCACCAGTGCAGGTTGTAGCCCGCAAGGGTGATCGTCGACCGCTGCAGCCCCACGCGTCCGCTCAGGCTCTCGGGGACGACCCAGGAGAGGGAGACCTCCTGCAGCCTGATGTGGTCGCGCTTGTCGATGGGGTAGGCCAGCCGGTGCCGGTTCAGCGTGGAGTCACTCGCCGGCGTGTCGGATCCGTCCGGCGCGAGGTGCTGCAGGTACTCGTCGTAGGCGAGCTGGCGAACGCCGTAACCCCGGTCCGAGTTCGACATCGACGCGCCCCACTCGCCACGGAACTGGACGGCGAGCCTGAGCGACTGTCCGAAGGAGACGTCCGTGTTCAACGAGGCCATCTGGTCCGGATACTGTTGGCCCTGGAAGAAGGAGTACGTCGAGCGGATGTGCCGCCGGTTCACCGGATCCCAGCCGAGCACGTTGCGGCCGATGATCTCGCCGATCGGGTAGCCCACCCAGTTGCCGCCGAGACGCTGCACGGGCGTCCAGCCCACGAGGTTCTCGACGCAACCCGACGCGTCGCACGTGACCCCATCGTACGTCGGCAGCGAATCGGGGGTCGCGGTCTCGCCCAGATCGAGGATCTCGTTGTCGTTCCACTCGTAGTTGACGCCGAGGTTCCAACGGAAGTCCCTGCGGTCCAGCACGGTGGTGTTCGCGCTGATCTCGATCCCCCGGTTGAGGATCTCGCCCACGTTCCGGAGCTGACCGTCCTGGAAGCCCTCGCTGGGCGGGAGGTCGATCTCCAGGAGCGCGTTCGTCGTCCTCGCGTTCCAGTACGTGAGGTCGAGACCGACTCGGTTGTCGAGGAGGCCGACGTCCATGCCGATCTCGTACTCGATCTTGTTCTCCGGCTCCAGGTCGGCGTTGCCCGGGTTGTCGGGTGACACGCCCGCGAGGTCGTCGAGGACCGTGTTGGGCGTGTACGTCTGGAACTGGTCGAAGGCACCCGGTGCCTTGCCGGCCATGCCGATGGCCGCACGAAGCTTCAGGTTGCTCGCGAAGCCCGGCAGGTAGTCCACCGGGACGTTGTAGGCGGCGTCGCCCTTGGGGTAGACCTGGAAGCCGTAGTTCTCGCCGAACGCGCTGTTGCCGTCGATGCGCACGGCCCCGGTGACGAAGAGGTTGCCGAAGTCGAAGCGGTTCTGCACGAAGGCACCGACGTTGACCTCCTCGGCGAAGTTCTCACCGCCGAAGGTGCGGGCCGCGCCCCCGACGCTGGTGACGCCCGAGCCGGCGAAGTCCTTGCCCGTCGCCATCGACTGCGAGGTGATGTCCCAGTACGCCTGGCTGCCGAAGGCGAAGCTGCCGGACAGCCCGAAGAAATCCTGGTAGTCGAGCGTGCCCAGGTAGTCTCCGGTGAACTTGCGGGCGTTGCGATACCCGATGTTCCGCTCGCCGTTCTCGCCGATGTACGTGTAGTGTCGGCCGAAGGGCAGGTTGCGGGTCTTCTGGTCGTTGACCGCGTCCAGGCCGATCGTCGCCCGGTGGACGAAGTTCGGCAGCGGGTTGTAGCTGAGCGTGACGGCACCCGTCCAGCGGTCCGTGTCGGAGTACGTCTGGATCTCCTTGGCGTCCGCGACGTTGACGTCCAGGCCTCCGCCGTACGGCTCATCGGCCGTGGCGTTGAGCGGGTTCGTCAGCAGGGCGTTGGTGTAGATACCGAGCCAGTTGTTGCCCGACTGCAGCGAGTAGATCCGGTTGCGCACGTAACCCGAGGTCACGCCGATCGTGAGGTTGTCGGCCGCCGTCCAGTTGAGGTTCAGGCGCAGGTTACCGCGCTTCTGGTCGTTCGGCTTGATCGAGCCTTCCTCGTAGCTGAAGCCGCCGGACACGAAATAGGTGACCTCTTCGCCACCACCGTCGACCGTGAGATCGTAGGAGTTGACGAGGCCGTTCTCGATGAGCGTCTCGTTCGGGTCCCAAGCCACCGTGCCGTCCGGGCCCGAGAAGTTGCTGCGCAGCTTCGTGGGGAAGTTGGCGCGATGCCGGTTCATCCCGAGCGTCGTGTTCAGCGTGAAGTTCGCCGGGCTGTTGCTCCGGCCCCGCTTCGTGAAGATCTGGATCACGCCGCCCGACGCCTCGGAGCCGTACAGCGTGGCCGCCGCCGGACCCTTGAGCACCTCGACGCGGTCGATCTCGTCGGGGTTGAGGTCGGAGAGGCGGTCCTCGCCGGCTCCGCCGCTGAACGCGCAGCAGGTCGTGCTGCCGCCAGCGGAGCTGCCCCACTCCTGCTGCCGCGAGTCGACGCGGACGCCATCGATGTAGATCACCGGGCGCTGATTCAGCGAGAAGCTGTCCGTGCCGCGGATCCGCAGCTCGCGGCCTGCGCCCACGCCCCCGACCGTGCCGATCGAGCGGACACCCGGGATCCGACCCTCGAGCACCTGCCCGAAGCCGTCGACCGGAGTCACCTCCTGGATGTTCGACACGTCGATCGAGCCCAACGACACGCCGATCTTGCGGCGTTCGACGGCGCCGGCCGTGCCGGTCACGACGACCGCGTCGAGGTTGATCGCCGAGACCGACATCTGGAAGTCCACGACGGTGGGCTCACCGGCGGTGACCGTGATCTCCTGGCTGATCGAGGCGTAGCCGACGTTCACGATGGAGATCGTGTACGTGCCGGGCGTCACCCTGGTGAGCAAGTACCTACCGTTCGCGTTGGTCAGACCTCCGATCGGCGTCCCCTCGAGGGAGACCTGGGCGCCGTTGATCGGCTGCCCGGTGGTGGCCGCGACGACCTGGCCCGTCACCGAGCCCTGCGCCGCCACCGCGTCTGGTCCGAGCGCCATCATCGCTGCAGTGGCGACCGCAGCGAAGACGGTGAAGAGAGTACTGTGGCGAACCCTCATCGAGCTGCCCTCCCGTGTGCGTACGACTCCCCCGACACGACCCCACCCCAACGGCTCAGCCCCGATCGCCCGACGTCATGGAGACGCTACCAGGCAGAGCGGGGCCTTCTCGCCGATCGCGGCATAGTACACGCTCTTGCGGAGTCTGGCAAAGGGTCCTGGCAGCCCATGGAAATCATCGTCCGACTCGAATGCCTGCGTGATTTAGCGTATACGATGCTCCGTAGCCCTCGGTGTCATCTCGCAGCTGCTGGAGCGCAGTGTATACGCTCTCGAGGATTTCCAGGGTCGTGCAGGGCTTCCCTACGGTAAACCCGCAGCATTGTCGCGGGTGAGCGCCTCGAGGCCCTCCTCCACGCGCTGCGCGAGCACGGCCATCGCGACCGCCGGAACGCGCGTCCGTTCCGTTCGCACGAGGTAACGCCGAGCGTCACCCGCTCGAGCCTCGCGGTAGAGCTCGAGGTAGCCGAGGCGGTCCGCCCGGTCGTCGAGGTACTCGATCCTCACCAGGCGGCTCGCCCGGTCAGGCGCGCGTTCCCCGTCGAAGCCGGCGATCGCCAGGGTGGCGACGCGCTGCATGAGATCGCCGAAGGCCGCATCCGCCTCAGCGTCTCCATCCGGATCCGTCCACGCGAGGAAGCCCTCTCGGCGCGACGCCAGGCGCTCCAGGGTCGGCCCGGCGTCGCCCAGCTCGACGCGCACGCGGGCGACCTGCGCCATGTCGAAGCGATGCAGCTGACGCTCCCGCAGCGCCTCCGCGCCGACGAGCAGCGGTGAGAGCACGTCCCCGGACAACACGAAGACGGTTCCCGCATCGGCGTCGCGGACGTAGCGCGCCGAGCTCCCGTAGACGGAGTCGCCGATCTCGAGGACGCGCGACTCGTTCGAGAAGTCGATGCTCACGCGACCGCGTGGAGCGTCGAGGCCGAGCCCGCCGCCGGCGACGGCGGCCGAATCGAGAACCCTCAGGGCCCGGAGGTCCGTGAAGGCGTCGACCACCTGGCCCCCGTATGCCCCGAGCGGGAACCCGAGCGTGTCGCTCTCTCCGCCCGCTTCGGAGGTGGTTACCTCGACGCCCCACAGGAACGACTCGCCCTCCTCCGTGCGTCGCTCGATCACCAGCTCGCGCCCCTGCGAGCGGTACCGGATCGTAGAGAGCTGCTCGGCCGCTCGCGACCAGACGGATACGCCCGTGCGCACGTCGAAGGGCTCTCGGAGCCAGGTGGGCACGGCGATCGCGAGCGCGGCGAGGAGCAGGAGACCGTGCACGAGCGCTCCCTTCACGATTCACGGCTCCGCGCCTTGCGTGGACGGACGAGTCGCGCGAAGCCGATGCCGAGGACGATCCCGGGGGCGCCGAGGATGATCGCGTAGAACCAAGCGACGTTTTCGGCGTTCGTGTGCACGATCGGAACGTCGGCCTCCGAAACGACCTCGCCCGCGAACCGCTCTTCACGGCCGAGCCAGCGAACCGCATCGGCCACGACGGCGGCGTTCATGCCCAGGCTGCCGAGGACGGCGTCGGAGAAGAGGTCGGCGTCGGCGTACACGATGCCGCGCATCGGGGGGCCGGCCCCGGCCTCGCCTTCGACGGCCACGGCGAGCCCGAAGCCTCCACGCAGGTCGCGCTCCGGGTCGAAGCGGTAGTCGCCGTCCACGTCGGCGAAGGTGGAGGGCATCGACTCGATGACGACCTGCGTCCGCACGCCCGCCGCCCCCTCGACCTCGACGAGATGTCCCGCTCCGGCCAGCAGGATCCCCGACCCCACGCCGCCTCGCCTTCCCGTCGCCACCGACGGGTGGGCGGCGAAGCGACTCGTCACGATGAGGCGCCGGTCGGACGGGCCGCCCCGCTGGCGGATGTACCGTTGCTCGTCGGCGAGCGGGACGGGGCGGAAGTCGACGCCCAGACGCTCCCGCAGCGAGCCGAGCTCGAAGGCGGACTCCGGATCCAGCGCCAGCAGCAGGGAGCCGCCGCCGGCGAGATATTCCTCGACCACGCGCAGCTCCGACGGGTGGAACGGCCGCTCGGGTCCGATGACGAGCAGGGTCGCCGCATCCTGGGGTACGCGGTCCAGCAGGCCGGTACGCTGCCCGAGATCGCGGACCTCGTACCCGAGGCCGTCGAGCAGTCCGCGGAGCACCTGAAGCGTCGGCCCCGAGGTCGGCCCGGAGCCGGAGCGCAGCGGATCGGCGAGCTCCCCGTGGCCGACGGTCAGGTAGGCGACGATGCGCTCCCGCCTGAGGGCGAGGAGCGTCCGCTGGACCACCTCGTCGACGACGCGGAGCGTGCGGCGCGCGGCGGAAAGATCGGTCGGCACGCCGAAGCGCTCTCGGCGGTCCTCGTGGAGGAGGATCACGGTTCCGTCCTCCGTGACGTCGTGCTCGGCGGCCGCCCCCGGCTGGGCGAGCCGGTCGTAGGCCTCCACGTCGACGTTGCCGGTGGCTCCGGCGAGGGCGCGGAAGTAGCCCGTGAGCTCGTCCTTCACCGGGTCGACCTCCGGGAAGAAGAGGAGGACGCGGAGTGGAGACCGCAGCGTCGCCACGAGCTCCTGCACCGCGCTTCCCGGCGAGCTCGTCTTGAAGTAGCTGGCGTCCAGGGTCCGGTCGTGCGCGGAGGCGACGTAGCCGCCGATCATGAGGAAGGCCCCGGCGAGCGCCGTGCTGAGCCAGCTGGTCGACACGTCGAGGACGCGGATCGCCGCCACGCGCCGGGCGCCCTCGCCGGTGCCGCCGTGCGAGCGTACGGCCCACCATGCGGCCAGCGCCGGTGTCAGCGACGCCGCGAGGAGCGTCGCGGAGCCGACGAGGAGCCCACGCCGGAGGCGGAGCTCGGCGAGCGGAGCGAGATCGATGCCGAGCAGGCGGACGCCGTCCTCGGTGCCCGCGAGGAAGCCGAGGAGCGCGACGGCACATCCCACGTGCGCGAGCGCGAGGCCTCCGGCGACGCGCCGCTCCAGGCCGCTCGCGGATGCCCGCCAGCGCAGCCCGCTGCGCGCGGCCACCGCCAGGGCGAGGGCGAGCCCGCCGAGCACCAGCGTCAGCCTCGCGGCGAGGAGGTCGGGGAAGACGCGGTGGCCGACGAGCACCGCGACGAGGCTCCCGGCCATGGCGAGCGTACCGGACCGGCCGCTCACTCCCACCTCTTCGCCTCCATGACCTTGGTAGCCGCGAGCAGGAAGAAGTAGGTCAGCGCCAGATAGTAGAAGACGTCCCGCGTGTGCAGGACACCGGCCTGGAAGCCGGTGAAGTGACGCCCGTGGATGGAGAGTCCCGCGAAGACGAGCGAGATCGGTGGATCGACCACGCGCGAGAGGGGCCAGAGGAGGAAGAGGGTGGCGGTGACGAGGGCGCCCGTTGCCGCCGCGACGAGCTGGTGCCGGCTCAGCGCCGTCGCGAACATGCCGATCGCCAGGACGGACGCGCCCAGGAGCAGGAGGCCGAGGTATCCGACCAGGATCTGCGTCACGGCGACCTTTCCGTTCACGAAGATCAGGAGGGGCATGTAGATCGTCGCCAGCGTGATCCCGGTCAGGAAGGCGAAGGCCGAGAGGAACTTGCCCCCCACGATCTGCCAGTCGTGCAACGGGGAGGTGTCGAGCAGGACCTGGGTGCCGGTCTGGCGCTCCTCGGCGATCAGCCGGACGGAGAGCACGACGGCCGCGACGCTGGTCAGCCCGCTCGCGTTGTAGAAGAAGGCCGCGAGGACCTCCCCCGAGAGCCGCTCGCCCGCC
>JBFFWJ010000180.1:0-6803 GCA_041570315.1 Longimicrobiales bacterium
GGCTCGTCTCCCAGTAGCCGTCCTCCTCCGGGAGGTGGACCTTGCGGTAGTCGGCGAGCCGCTCGCCGGACGCCGAGTACAGCAGCGCCGTGTTGTGGCGCGCGCCCGAGCCGGGGTCGCGCACGATCGCGCCGCCGACCAGCGCGACGCGCGCCTCCGCGGCCGCCCGGCGCATGGTCGCCTGGCGCGGCCCGTCGAGCTCTTCGGCGTCGCCGTCGCGCGCCTCCTTCGAGGACGGGGCCCACGGGTCGAGCGGGAGCTCGGGAAGCACGGCGACGTCCGCGCCGAGTCGTCTTGCTTCGGCGAGGACCGCGCGCAGCCGCTCGCCTCCGGGGTCGCCGTGAAAGACCTCGGTGACGAGCGCGACGTTCATCGTGGCGGCCACGGTCGATGCGAGAGCGTGCGCAGGGGCGGTGGGCTCGGCGGCCGGGTCAGCCGACGTCGAAGGAGATCCCCTGTGCGAGCGGCAGATCGGTGCTCCAGTTGACCGTGTTGGTCTGGCGGCGCATGTACGCCTTCCACGCGTCGGAGCCCGACTCGCGCCCACCGCCCGTGTCCTTCTCGCCGCAGAAGGCGCCCCCGATCTCCGCGCCGGAGGTCCCGATGTTCACGTTCGCGATGCCGCAGTCGCTGCCGCGATGCGAGAGGAAGTGCTCCGCCTCGCGCACGTTGTCCGTGAAGATCGCCGACGAAAGCCCCTGGGGCACGTCGTTGTGGATGGCCAGCGCCTCCTCGAGCTCCGCGACCGCCTCGGCGGGCCCCGCGTCGGCGCTCCCGTACCCGAGGATGTAGAGGATCGGGGCGAAGGTTTCGTCCTGCACGATCTCGTAGTGGTTCTCCGCGGCGGCGATGCAGGGCCGCACGTAGCGGCCCCCCGGGTGCTCGTCTCCGGAGAGCCTCTCGCCGCCGCACAGCACGTCGCCGCCCTCGGCCCGCAGCTTGTCGAGCGCGGCCTGCATGCGCTCGACGGCGTCCAGGCTCACGAGCGGGCCCATGAGCGTGCGGTCGTCGAGCGGGTTGCCGATGCGCACGCCCTCGTACGCCTTCACCAGCCGGGCGGTCAGCTCGTCGCGGATCGAGCGGTGCGCGATGATGCGGCGCGTGCTCGTGCAGCGCTGCCCGGCCGTCCCGACCGAGCCGAAGAGAATCGCGGGGAGCGCGAGGTCGAGGTTGGCGTGAGGCGTGACGATGATCGCGTTGTTGCCGCCCAGCTCGAGGATCGTCCGGCCGAGCCGCGCGCCCACGACCTCGGCGACGCGCCGACCGACCGCGCAGGAGCCCGTGGCCGAGACCAGCGGGATCCGCCGGTCGTGCAGGAGCCGTTCCCCGATCACCGGGCCGGTCCCGATGGCGAGGGAGAAGACCGCGGGATCCACCCCGCTGTCCGCGCACACCCGGGCGGCCATCTTCGTCACCGCGACCGCGGTCAGCGGGGTCCGCTCCGAGGGCTTCCACAGCGTCGCGTCGCCGCACACGGCCGCGACGGCGGCGTTCCAGCTCCACACGGCGACGGGGAAGTTGAAGGCGCTGATCACGCCGACGACGCCGAGGGGGTGCCACTGCTCCCGCATGTGGTGGTCCGGCCGCTCGCTGGCCAGGGTGAGGCCGTAGAGCTGGCGCGAGAGGCCCGTGGCGTAGTCGCAGATGTCGATCATCTCCTGGACCTCGCCCTCGCCCTCACCCCTGATCTTGCCCATCTCCAGGGTGACGAGCGCCCCCAGCGCCTCCTTGTGCTCGCGCAGGGCGTTGCCGAGCCGGCGCACGACCTCGCCCCGCTTCGGCCCGGGCACCTTGCGCCACTCGAGGAAGGCCGTGTGAGCGGCGTCCACGATCGCGTCGTACTCGGCCTCGGTCACCATGCGCACGCACCCGAGCCGGCTCCCGTCGATGGGCGAGGCGACCTCGATCTCGTCTCCCGAGCCCATCCAGTCGCCGGCGAAGCCGCCCGGGTTGGAGTCCGAGAGGTCGAGGGCCGCGAGGATCTCCCGTGCGCGGTCCGCGGTCGGTGCCGTGGCGGTCTGGCTCATGGTCGTCGCGTGCTGGGGTCGAGGTGGGAACGAAGTCTCTCAAGGTCGGCTGCGGATGGGAAGCCTCCAGGGCGGATCACCCCGGCGCCCGACGGGATTCAGCGGAAGGGTCCCGACAGCGCCGCCGGGGCGGAACGCCAGATTCGTGGAGGAGACCGGGAATCACGGTGGGGCCGGGGCGCGTCCCGAGCGCGCGGAGCCCCTTCGAGCAGAGGAGGAAGGATGAGGAGAGCGCTGCGTGCGCTGGTGACGGTGGGGGTGGCGATCGCGTCGGCCGCGTGCGCCTCCAATCGGCTTCACGAGTTCGACTACCGGGGCCGGGACCTCTCGGTGGTCTCCGCGATCCCGCTCCGGCCCGACATCCTGACCGGACCGCTCTTCATCGAGCGTACCGGGGACCCGATCCGGGACATCCTGCGCACCGGCGCGAGCGTCGCGCGCGAGGTCGAGGCGCGCGCCGTGAGGGCCCGGCTCGACGAGGCGGCCGGGCGCATCGACGTGGGCTACGTGCTCGAGGAGAGCACGCTGGAGCGTGCGGCCCGATTCCTGGGTGCGAGGCCGGTGGCCGGCGACGAGGGCGGCGATTACGTGCTCGACCTCTTCGTCGTCGAGTACGGCATCGACGCCGAGGACTGGGACGCCACCGCCTACTTCTACATCGAGGCCGACGCGGCCCTCCTGGAGGCGGAGTCCGGCACCGAGATCTGGCGCGCGGAGATCAGCGCCCGCGATCCCATCGGCCCCCAGATCTGGGCCGGGCGCGCGATCCGCAACGCGGTGACCGCGGGGGTTCTCGCCGACCTCTCGGTCGACGAGATCGTCGTCGCGCTCGAGTCGCTCGCCGACTTCTCGGCGCGCGTGATCACGGACAAGCTGCGCGACGATCTCCGCGACGCACGGGGACGTCTGCCCTGAGAAGGCTGCGCGCGAGTCGCGGGGGCTCGTTGCGCGAGGAGCAGCGCGCCGGGGCGGAGGCTCCCGGGCGGGTCCGCCGGACCGGTCCTACCCGAGCAGCCGTCCGATGACCTCCGCCCGGTGGGTGAAGATCCTCCGAAGCTGACGCCGAACGACGGGGAGGGCCACCTCGCCGAAGGGCCACAGCGGCAGGCGGTAGCGCACCTCGTCGGTCATGAGCGTCTCCTCGCCGTCGGGCTCGAAGGCGTGACGGTGGATCCAGGTGTGGTACGGGCCCCGCAGCTGCGCGTCGGTGAAGGAGCGCGGGGGATCCCACCCCGTGATCTCGGTGCGCCATCCGAAGGGCACCCCGCTCAGGCGCAGGCGGTAGTCGATCAGCGCCCCCTCGCGCATGTCGATCGGCAGCGGGGTCACGATGCGGAAGCGGAGCTCGGGCGGCGTGATGCGCTCCAGGTTCTCGGCGGCGGCGAAGAAGGGAAAGATCTCCTCGACCGGTCGCCGGATGCGCATGGTCGCCCTCAGGAGGTGCAGCCCCTTGCCCAGCGAAGCATGCGCCGGATCGACCACGGGGAGCCCCACACGATCCGGTGGGTGGCCGCCGGGCCCGGGGCGTCCGGCGCTACCGGGATCCGTCATGGGTGCGGGCGGTGGGCACGGGCGGGCGGCGGGCACGGGCGGGCGCCGGGCACGGGCCCGCAGCCGTCAGCCGCGCCCCGCTCGCTCCCGCCACGAGGCCCGACGGTCGGCCTCGCTGTCGTCGCTGGTGGGGGGCACCGCCCGGACCAGCCGCACGTTGGCCCGCCCGAACAGCCTCTGGAGGGCATCGACGGTCTCGGTGTCGGGTCTCGCCCGAAGCGAGCGGGAGCGCAGCCGGGGCGCGCGCTCCCCGTTGTCCGCTCCGACCTGGAGCCAGACCGGCGATGCGCCCGGGTGCTCCGAGAGGATCCTCCTCGCCTCGGAGAACGCGCTCTCGGTCACGCTCGAGTCGAGCTCCAGCTCGATCTGGATCGCGAGCTCGCCTCCGCTCGCCAGGTCCTCGAGCGGTCGGGCCGAGTCGAGGAAGACCGGAGGATCCTCCTCGTCGCGCTCCCGGCCGCTCACCTTGCCGCTCACGAGCACGACCGCATCCTGGGTGAGGACCTCCTTGTAATGCTGCCAGGCCTCCCGGAAGGCGAGGATCGTCGCCGTGCCGTGGAAGTCCTCCACCGTGATCTTGCCCCACTCGGCGTTGTCGCGGCGGGAGATCTGGCGCGCCACCGAGGTCACGACGCAGGGCAGCTCGACGGGATGGCCCGCCCGCTCGGCGAGCGTCGCCGAGGAGACCGGCTCGAAGGCCCGCACCACCTCGCGGTAGCGGTCGAGCGGATGGCCGGAGATGAAGAAGCCGAGGGCGCCCTTCTCCCGGGCGAGCCGGTCGTGCTCGGACCAGTCCGGCACGCGGGGGAGCGGCGGCGCCGAGCGCGGCAGGGCGGAGGCGTCGCCGAAGAGCGAGCCCTGCCCGGCCGCGGTCTCCGCCTGGCGGGCCTGCACCTCCGCGTAGGCCGAGTCGAGGCCCGCGAGGAGCTGCGCCCGGTGGCCGAACTCGTCGAGCGCGCCGGCGGAGATCAGCGCCTCGCACGCCCTCTTGTTGAGGGCCCGGATGTCGATCCGCTCGAGGAAGTCGAAGAGGGAGGTGAAGCGCCCCTCGGCGCGCCCCTCCAAGATCGAGCGGACCGCGCCGTGGCCCACGCCCTTCACGGCCCCGAGCCCGAACCGGATCTGCGCCTCGTCGGTCACCGTGAACTTCCAGCCCGACTCGTTCACGTCGGGCGGCAGCACCTCCACCGGATCTTCGAGCTGCGGCAGGAAGCGCGGCAGGTCGCGGCAGGCGCCGATGTACTTGACGACGCTGTCGGTGTTGTCGAGCACGGAGGAGAGCAGCGCCGCCATGAACTCGGCCGGATAGTGGGCCTTCAGCCACGCCGTGTGGTACGAGATCAGCGAGTAGGCGGCCGAGTGGCTGCGGTTGAACCCGTAGCGGCCGAAGGTCTCGATCTGCTCGGAGAGGTCGGCGGCGACGGCGGCGTCGACGCCGCGCTCGATGCTGCGCGCCACGAACTTCCCGAGAAGCTCCGAGATGAGCTCGGCGTCCTTCTTGCCGACCGCCTTGCGGAGCTCGTCCGCCTCGCCGAGCGTGAAGCCGGCGAGCTCGGAGGCGATCCGCATCACCTGCTCCTGGTAGACGATCACCCCGTACGTCTGCTCCAGGATCTTCTCGAGTCGCGGGTGCGGGTACGTGACCTCCCGGCGGCCGAGCTTGCGGTCGATGAAGACGTCGGTCATCCCGGAGTCGAGCGGGCCCGGTCGGATCAGCGCGTTCGTGGCGACCAGATCCTCGAACTGGTCGCAGCGCATCGAGCGCAGCTTGTCGTTGGCCAGGTTCGACTCGAACTGGAAGATCCCGGCGGTGCCGCCCCGGGCCATCATCCTGTAAACGAGCGGGTCGTCGAGCGGGATGTCGTCGACCGTCTCGTAGGTGTCGCCGGAGTCGGGCTGGCGGAGCGCCCCGTGCCGCGCCTTGACCATGGCCACGGCGTCGTGGATGACGGTGAGCGTCTTGAGGCCCAGGAAGTCCATCTTGAGCATGCCCGCCTGGTCCAGCGCGTTCATGTCGTACTGCGTCACGACCATGGCGTCGCCGTCGCCATTGCCGTTCTTCCCGGTCTGGATGCTCACCGGCACGTAGTCGTCGATCGGCCCGGGCGCGATGACCACGCCGGCGGCATGCACGGACGCGTGGCGGGACAGCCCCTCCAGCGTCATCGAGTAGTCGAAGAGCTGCTGATGGCGCCCGCCGAGCCGGTAGAGCTCCGCGACCTCCTCCAGGCGGTCCAGCGCCTCGCGCACCGTGAACGCCTGACCCGGCTGGTTCGGGATGAGCTTGGCGATGCGGTCGGTCTCGGAGGGCTCGAAGCCCAGGGTCCGCCCCACGTCGCGGATGACCGCGCGGCTCTTCATGGTCCCGAACGTGATGATCTGCCCGACCGCGTCCTTGCCGTACTTGTCGCGCGTGTACTCGATGACCTCCCCGCGCCGCTCGTAGCAGAAGTCGATGTCGATGTCCGGCATCGAGATCCGCTCGGGGTTCAGGAACCGCTCGAAGAGGAGATCGAACTCGAGCGGGTCGAGGTTGGTGATGCCGAGGGCGTACGCGACGAGCGAGCCGGCCGCGGAGCCCCGTCCGGGCCCCACCGGGATGTCGTGCTCGCGCGCCCACCGGATGAAGTCGTGGGTGATGAGGAAGTAGCCGGCGTAGCCCGTTCCCTTGATCACCCCCATCTCGTAGTCGAAGCGTTGCCGGGCCTCGGGGGGGAGCGGGTCGCCGTAGCGCCCCTTGGCGCCCGCCAGCGCGATGTGCTCCAGGTACTCCTCCTCACCGGCGTGTCCGGAGGGGACCGGGAAGGCGGGCAGGTGGTAGGTCTTCTCGAAGACCAGGTCCACCTCGTCGGCGATCTTCAGCGTGTTCTCCACGACGTCCGGTCGATCCGGGAAGCGCTGCGCCATCTCCTCGGGGCTCTTGAAGTAGAGCCCCCCGTCGTAGCGCATGCGCTGCGGATCGTCCCGGTCCTTGCCGAGGCCGATGCACAGCAGGATGTCGTGGGCCTCGTGGTCCGAGGGCTGCAGGAAGTGCGAGTCGTTGGTCGCCACGACCGGAAGGCCGAGATCGTCGGCCAGCGCGAGCACCCTGAGGTTGAGCTCCGCCTGCCCAGGCGAGTCGTGCGCCTGCACCTCCAGGTAGTAGCGGCCGTCGAACAGGTTGGCGTACCACTCGGCCGCCTCCCGGGCGCCCCCGGGGTTGTCGGCCATCAGGTGGCGCGCCAC